>JAQICQ010000109.1 GCA_027858455.1 Elusimicrobiota bacterium
GATATTGATATGCCGGAGATGGACGGATTTGAAGTTTTAAAAAGAGTTAAAAATAATCCGGCCACCAAAATTATTCCGGTTATAATGCTCACTGCCCGTTCGGCCGGAGCGGATTTTGAAAAAGCAATAAATTCCGATGCTGACCGCTATGTGGCAAAACCTTTCAAAACTAAATTCCTTCTGGAAAAAATAAGGCAACTCCTTTAATAACCTGTATTTTTTTTATTTTGTATTTAAATTTCAGCAAAAAAACAAATCAATAATTCCATTTTTTGGACGGTTGCCTAATAAATAACAATATGTTAAAATGCAAAAAGTTAAATTTAAAAAAATTATTTACAGATAGCTATACTATTATAGATATTTAAATTTAAAGAGTATGACGATTAGAAAACGGAGAAAAACATGAAGATAAAAAGTCAATTAAATCTTACAGGGCTTGTAGCGGGTATAATTATTCTGGCGGGGATATCCTGTGCCGAAAAACATGAGCCGGTCAGCCTTAAATTAAATCTTGAGGAAGGTTCTGTAAAAACAGTAAGATTCACTACTAAACAGAATATTGTCCAGAAATTTGAAGAAGAGAAGAATAGCATTGACCAGACGCTTAAGATGACTTATATATACAGCGTCGGAGCAAAAGACAGTGAAGGCAACCAGAAGATTGATATAAAATACCAGTCAATTTCACAAAAGATGGAAGGTGATGCCGGAGATTTTGTCTATGATTCTAAAGATGCTCAGGGTGAAGTGCCGGATTTCGCAAAAGGATACGATGCCCTGATAGGTGAATCTTTTTCAGTTCTTTTGTCTCCCGAAGGCAAGGTCAAGGCAGTATTTGGAATTGACGATATGATAGACGGAATGATAAAAAAACTTGCGATATTGAATAATGAATCAAGAATGCGCATCAGAGAGCTGCTGAAAGCCAGGTTCGGGGGAGAGGCAATTAAAGATAATCTCCGTAAGGTCTTTGATATATACCCGGAAAAGCAGGTTTCCGCGGGTGATGTTTGGGAGAAAGATATAGGAGTTTCCATGGGGTACCCTTTGAATATAAAGACCGTATATACCCTTAAGAAAATTTCCGGAGATTATGCTGTAATTAAGGCAGATTCAAATATTGAAAGTTCCGGTAATAATGAAGCCGCTAACGGCGGATTTGGTTACAGAACCGACTTTAACGGAAAACAGGAAGGGACTTTAAAGGTCAATATTAAAACCGGATGGATTGAGGAATCGGAAATCAATCAGGATATAGAAGGAAAGTTAATTACTGAAAGAGATTCTGAGGAGTCTGTGATTCCTATGACTATAAAGGGAAAGACAAAGGTAGAAACGCTTAAGGAGTAATTGAAATTTTTAGGTGAAACTGTATTATGTATAAAAATACAAAAAGAAGATTTGTTCTCTTTTGTTTTATTATATTGCTTGCCGGAGGGTTAAACGCCGGATGGGATACCGACGGGTATATTGGCGCTCAAGGCGGTCTTTCTGTTATTTCCGATAATTGGAGTGGAGAAGAGACCAATTCTACGGGCTGGAGCGTAAAAGTTCACGCAACGGCCGTAAAAAAAGAAGACAGGTATAAGGTGTCAAATATTTTGCGGTATGAATACGGAAAAGTTTCTGTCGGCGGTGCGGATGAACTTGAAAAAGCCGATGAACTCTATTTGGAAAGTAGCGGAGTATTAGTTACTAAAGCGTATGTGAGACCGTATGGCTCTGTGAATACCCGAACCCAGTCAACGGATTTTTTCGACCCGGCAACCCTGACTGAATCTGCGGGACTTGAAGCCGAATTTCTAACTAAAAGCAGTGTAAGTAGTTTAATTACCAGGTTGGGAATAGCCTTCAAGCAGAATTTTCAAACGGACCGCGAGACTTTAAAAGAGGTTGGTTCTGAATGGAATACCGAGTATAAATTAAATTTAAATGAAAAGTTAAAACTAACCAGCCGTCTGGAATTTTTTACGGCATTTGATGCCGGCACTGATTTTCGCAGTGAAAACGATATCTACTACAAGTTAAGCGATATTATCACTCTTCAGGCAGGATATGTAGTTCTGCACGAATACAGTGAAATCGGACCGCGGCCGGACTTGCCCGAAGATATCCAGACGAAATTTTCTCTCTCTGCCGGCATTTCTTATAATCTTTTCACTAAAAATAAATGAAAATAGATATGCATGCTCATACAAGCCGCTATTCTTTGTGCAGCCGGCTTTCTCCGGAGGATTTAATTAAAACGACCCGTGAAGCAGGTTTGGAAGCAGTAGTTATTACCGAGCATGACAAATACTGGCCGGAAAAAGAGTTAGCCAGGTTTCGCGAAAAATTTGACGATAAGGTTAAGATATTTACGGGGCAGGAAGTTTCTACCGCCGCCGGTCATGTTTTGGTCTTTGGCTGCGCTAATTCTTTTAAATATAATATTAAAGTAGAAGACCTTGCAGATGAAGTAAGACAAAGAGGGGGAGTGAGTTTTTTGTCTCATCCTTATCGTTATGCGGATATTAGTTATTTCCGGGAAAATAGAGATGAAGCGGAAAGATGTTATAAATATTTTGACGGTATTGAAGTTTTAAACGGTAACCAGAGCTGTGAGCAAAATAAATTTGCTCTTGCTGAATACAGGAGAATGAATATCACCGGGATTGCAGGCAGTGACGCCCATTCGGCGGAGATGGCCGGTCGTTTCATGACAGAGTTTAAGTGTGATATAGAAAATGAAAAAGAGCTTGTAGAAGCTTTAAAAGAAGGATTGTGCAGACCTTGTGAGAATAAGTTTGTTAAAAAAGGGGAGAACTGAAGATGGAAGACTGTGTATTTTGTAATATTAAAAAAACAAAGAAATTTATAATTGAAAACAAATGGGCTTTTGCAGTCAAAGACAGTTATCCCGTCACAAAAGGACATACTCTTATAATTTCTAAAAGACACGAATCTGATTTTTTTAATTTACCCGAAGAAGAAAAAACAGAAGCATTAAAGCTCGTAGTGAAGATGAAAGAAAGATTGCTTTTAAAAGATGCTAATATTGACGGATTTAATATAGGGATAAATATAGGCCGCGCCTCCGGACAGACAGTTCCTCATGTCCATATCCATATTATTCCCCGCCGCCGCGGTGACTGTAAAGACCCCACAGGAGGAGTAAGGGGGGTTATACCCGAAAAACAGGCATATTAAATGATTATAATATCTATTTTTGTAAGACAGAGATGAATCCTTATCTGATATTTATTCTTTGCGTAATAGCGGGAGGATATATATTTAAGTTAGTTATAGACATATTAAACCTTAAAAGAGCCGGGTTAGACCTTCCCGATGAATTCAGGAGCTACTACGATAATGATAAATACAAAGATTCACAGAGATACCTTAAAGATAATACAAAATTTTCGTTAATAAAATCCGGGTTTTTCAGCGCGCTTATTATATTGTTGATTTTATCCGGAGGCTTTAATTATATTGATATCTATGCCCGCAGGGTTACGGAAAATTATCTTTTTGCCGGCCTGATTTTTTTCGGAATAATTACTGCGGGGCAAATTATTTTGAATCTGCCGTTTTCTATTTACTTAACTTTTGTAATAGAACAAAAGTACGGGTTTAACCGGACTGCGCCGGTCACATTTATATCAGATATTTTAAAATCCCTTTTACTTACCGTGATTATCGGAGGCAGTTTGCTTAGTGCGGTTTTATGGTTTTTCACCGAAGCCGGCTCCGCCGCATGGATTTACTGTTGGTTATTTTTTGTAGCCGTACAAATTTTTTTACTTTTTATAGCGCCGGTTACTATATTGCCGCTGTTTAACCGGTTTGAGCCGTTAAAGAACGGAGAGCTTAAAGAAGAGATAACCCGTCTCAGCGATAAAGTGAATTTCAGATTACAGGGTATATACTCTATGGACGGCTCAAAGCGGACTTCAAAAGCAAATGCGTTTTTTACGGGTTTCGGGAAATATAAAAAGATAGCCCTCTTTGATACCCTTATAAGTAAATTTACCACGAGTGAACTTGTTTCTGTTCTTGCTCACGAGATAGGTCATTACAAAAAGAAGCATATAATAAAAAATTTATTTTTTTCCGTCTTTTCCGCGGCCATAATGTTCTGGCTGCTCTCTTTTTTTATAGATAATCCCGGGCTTTTTAATGCTTTCGGGATGGATAATATATCGGTATATGCAGGACTTTTTTTCTTCTCTTTTCTTTACGGCCCGGTAGATACTTTGTTTTCAATAGGGACAAATTATCTCTCCAGAAAACATGAATACGAAGCTGACCGATATGCCGTTGAAAACTATGGACGCCGAGAATATTTTATTGAGGCATTAAAGAAACTTTCCGTGGACAACTTGTCTAATCTGACGCCTCATCCGGCGGCGGTAGTTACAAGATACTCCCATCCTCCGGTTTTAAATAGAATAAACCGTCTTTCAAAAGATTAAGTAAAAGAATATATATTCCCGAAATTTTTTGACAAGACCACGTTAGTTTCTTAAGTTATAAAACAACCTATAGGAATTTATTTAATCGAGTAATCAAAAAAGGAGAAATCATCAATGTTTAAGAGGACAAATCTGTTTAGAAAATTAACGGGATTGACTGTAGGATTAATAGCAATTTTATTTTTTACAGCATGTACTTCGATAGCAGAATCCGAGGATGAAGTAGTAATTGTTTCTATAGATTCTCAGCAAGTGCTTCAGGCGCATCCTGCTTTTAAGGAAGCTCAGGAAAAATACCGTGCAAAGATGGAAGAAAAAAGGAAAGAAATGAGCGATATGGAAGAGTCAGGCCAAAAGATGGCGCAGCAGATGATGCAGCAAGAACTTCAGCAGTTAGGCCAACAACTTCAGCAGGAAGCTACAGAAAAAATGGAATCAGATATCCAAAAATTCGCAAAAAAAGAAGGATATGACTATGTTCTGGATGCCAGCGTGATTTTATCCGGCGGTAAGGATGTAACAGAGGAGATTTTAAAAACCATAGAATAACTTCGCGGGTTTTTTTTAAAGAGGGCAGAGTCTGTTATAAACAAGTGGCCGGACTATCTTTATAGATAGAAATACTCTGGTCGCTTGTTGACTGCAATTATGGTTTTTTAGATTGTAGTAAGCGTTATGTCTCGAATTGTGTTTTAGCAGCAACTTGCTGTGAAAGTATTTC
>JAQICQ010000121.1 GCA_027858455.1 Elusimicrobiota bacterium
ATAATATATATAATAAATAGACTTAGACCCTATGCACTAAAAAAAGGAGCAGTTTATATGAATAAATCCCTTACGAAACTTTTAAGCAGCGTAAAACTGAAAAATACCGGCCAGCCGCCCGGGACACTAACAGCGCAGGAAAAGACCAGTGGCACAGCCCCTCCTAAAATAACAGTAATCGACTATTCAGAAAATTCCCTGCAGGAAAATACAATAGATGATATAGCTTCATTTTCTCAATACAAAAACACCGACACTAAAAGCTGGATAAACATTTCATCTCTCGGAGACATAGAAACCATAAAAGAGTTAGGCGAGGTATTCAGTATCCATCCGCTGGTACTGGAAGATATTTTAGACACGGACGGACGGCCCAAGATAGAGGATCTGGACGATATGGTATTTACACGTATAAAAATGGTATATTTCAAAAATAAATCCAATGAGATAATTACCGAACAGGTCAGCATGATTTTGGGCAAAGGATTTCTCTTAACTTTCCAGGAATACGAGGAAGACGTATTCGAGCAGATACGAAACCGGATAAGAAACGCCAGGGGGAAAATCAGGAAGATGGACTGTTCGTATCTTTTTTATTCTATAATTGATGCTATAGTTGATAATTATTTCCACCTGCCCGCAGTGCTGGGCGAAAACCTTGAGGGTGTGGAGGAGAAAATACTTAAAGACCCCGAGCCTGAAGATATCAGCCTCATACATAAAATAAAATCAGATCTCATACTGATCAGGCGGGCGATATGGCCGCTTAGGGAAATCATAAATTCCGTACTGCGGGGCGAATACGACTTGATAGACGATAACATCCAAATATACCTGAGAGACCTTTACGACCATATAATACAGGTAGTGGACTGGCTGGAGACTTTCCGGGATATAGTTGGCAGCTTAATCGACACATATATGACCAGTGTAAGCAATAAGATGAACGAGGTTATGAAAGTATTAACCATAATTGCCACTATATTTATACCTCTGACTTTTGTAGCCGGGATATACGGAATGAATTTTGAGAATATGCCGGAATTGGGATGGAAAAGCGCCTATTTTATAATACTGGGAGTGATGTTTCTAATTGCCGCGGGGATGGTGGCTTACTTTAAAAAGAAAAACTGGCTTTAAGAGTATTTTAAATTTCTTTTCGGATTTAAGAGCGTGGGGGTAATATATACCACCGCGTCATAGGGTGAAGTGTGCTCGCTCAGCCCCCTTGCCCGGCATCAAAAGAAAAGAGTGTGATATTTCCCGCCTTGCCCTTATCCAGTATGGTTTTGCTCACTACCGAGCCGGAGCCGTAGTCAACGTGGCCGGCAATGTTGAACTTTTCGGTCATAATAAACCCTCATAGGCCTCGGGTCGCCGCAGTTTAATATTGTCAGATAGCATGGGAATGCTGTCGCCGTAACTGGCGTAATTAATAGGCTCTTTGGAGAGTTTGGCATAAACAATCTCTTCGTTGGAAAGAGCCTGGGCAATTCTATGTCCCTGGGGAGTAACTATCATGCTGTGGCCATAATAATTGCTGTCGGAATTATCGCTTCCCACCTGGTTTACCGCCACAAGATGCGCCCGGCTGTCGTAAGCCCGGGCCCGGTTGGTTAAACTCCAAGTGTCAAACGAACGAAGAAAAGCCGAAGGCCGGGCAATAATATCCGCCCCTTTTATGCCCATTATACGGGCAAGCTCGGCAAAATCTCCGTCAAAACAGATAAACATGCCTATCTTTCCTATGTCGGTGGTAAATACTTCAGCACTATTTCCGGGAACGGTCCACTCGGTTTCTGCGGGGAAAGGATGGACTTTGCGGTAGACCCCGGCAATATCGCCCCGGTCAGTTATAAGGACTGCGCTGTTGTATACTTTTCCCCCCGGGGCCTTCTCGTAGGTTGTCCAGATAACGTGAGTCCTGTGTTTGCGGGCGGCATCAGTAATTTTTTTTGTTGTTTTGCCCGGTATTTCATCGACAAGATTGTTTAATTTTTCCGAGCTCAGACCGGTATTAAAGCCGGTAGTTACGGTCTCGGGAAAGACGACAAGATCAGCCGAATAATTATCCACACATCTTTCAATCCACTCGTCGCCCTTCTCAAGGTTGGCATCAATATCGGCAGTAACGCTTCCTATCTGGGCTCCGCAGACTACAAGATCTTTTTTCACGATTTAACTTTTAAATTTTCTTTAAGCAGTTTTCCCGTTTCCCAGGGAACCCGGGCAATCTTTACCCCTGCCGCGGTGAGGGCATCTATCTTGGAATCGGCAGAACCTTTGCCCCCTTCAATGATTGCTCCCGCATGACCCAGTTTTTTTCCCGGAGGAGCGTTTTGTCCGGCAATAAAAGCCGTAGTAGGCATGGATTTATCGGAACCCTCTATATATTCGGCAAGTTCTTCTTCCATGGAACCCCCGATTTCTCCCACTATTACCACTGCTTCGGTTTCCTCATCGTCTTCAAATAGCTTATATATATCCTTGAAGGTGCTTCCCACTACCGCATCGCCTCCCAGCCCCACTATGGTGCTCTGGCCGTAACCTTCTTTCATGAGGTACTGGCATATCTCCACAGTAAGCGTACCACTGCGGGATATCACCCCGATATTTCCTTTTTTGACATACTCGGTGGCCAGGACTCCTATCTTTGACTCCCCGGGAGTAAGCAGTCCGGGGGTATTGGGGCCCAGTATTCTCACTCCTTTTTTCTCCGCATTGGATAAAAATTTCAGGGTGTCGTGAGGACATATACCCTCGGTTATTACTACCACGAATTCAATCCCGGCGTTAACCGCTTCGTCTACCGCGTTTTTTGTAAAACGGGCGGGCACAAATATGCCGCAGACATCTATCTCGTGATTATCAAGAGCTTCTTCGACCGAGTCATATACCGGCACACCGAGGTGTTCGGTTCCTCCTTTGCCCGGAGTTACCCCGCAGACAACGTCAGAACCCATAGCCATCATCTTCTTAGAATGGAAGGTGCCTTCTTTTCCGGTAATGCCGGAAACCATTATTTTTGTATCTTTATTTATTAATATAGACATTATCTTTCCTTTAAAATTTCCGCCAGCCGTTTGCCGGCCTCTATATCATCTTTAAATATTTCCGTAAGTCCCGCCTCTTTGAGAGTCTCTCTTCCCTGGCTCCCGCCGGTACCCCGCATGGCAACTACCATGGGAACATTTATGACCCCTTCCCTGTAGGCGTCAGCCAGTCCTTCGGCTATAACGTCGCATCTGGATATGCAGCCGAAAAAATTCCCGAAGACAACCTTAACACCGGGATTGGAAAGAACAATATCTATGGCTTCGGCCGCCTTGTGGTAGGTCCTTCCGGAAACCTCAAGAAAGTTAGCCGGCTCCCCTCCGTAATAAAGAAGTATATCGAGAGTGGCCATGTTCAGACCCGCCCCGTTTCCTATCACTCCCACGTTTCCATCCATCTCCACGTAGCCGAGCTCAGACCGGTGAGCTCTTTTTTCAAGTTCGGTAAATGTGTCTTCTTCTTTGTCGTATTCCGGATGTTTATGGATTGCTTCGTCATATATTGCTATACGGGCATCAGCCGCCAGGACATCCCCGTCTTCGGTTATGACCAGGGGATTTATTTCGGCTACATGGCATTCGTATTCAGTGAATGCCTGGTAAAGCTTAAGCCCTACTTCAACTATCTGATTAATTATTTCCTGAGGATAATTAAGACCGGAGCATATATCTTCCATCCGGGAACGGTCTATTCCTTCAAGGATATCTATTTTTTCCTTTATTATAGCTTCCGGCTTTACCTTGGCCAGGGTCTCTATTTCAACCCCGCCCTCGTCAGAGAACATAAAGGTTATGCATTTATTTGCCCGATCTATGGTATACCCCATGTATATCTCGTTTTTTATTGCTATCTTTTTTTCAATTAAAACCTTCCGGACAGTAAGATCTTTAATCTTTTTACCGATAAGCTCTTCAACTGCCAGGCGGTACTCGTCTTCATTTGAAGCGAACTTAATTCCTCCCGCTTTGCCTCGGCCACCGGATAGAACCTGCGATTTTATTACCACCGGTTTGGTTTTCTCAAAAAATGAGAGCGCCTCTTCCGGACTGTCCGTCAATGCACTGTCCAGAACCGGAATTCCACTCTTTTTAAAAATTTCTTTTGCCTCGTATTCAAATAATTTCATCTGTTCTCCTTACATAGCGTTAATAAAAACAGTCTAAATGACTGTTTTTTAGCGCAGTACTCTTGTTCTTCGAACTCGTATAATAACAAATAACTTATTTTTATGTCAAACGGACCGGCCTGAATTTCCACAGCATGGGTATGAACCAGGAAGCAAGCAGCCACATTATTATGATAAGCGGCGTCCCTATCTTTACAAAATCCTTAAAGGAATATAGAGCCCGCCAATAATTAAAATAAAAACAAATATCATCTCAGCAGTCATAATCTTTTTATCCTGTAATTACAATAATATTACATTATAAAAATTATATTATTCTGTTCAATTCCGAGAACTGGTTTTAGATTTGTCAAACTCCGGGAAATTTGTCTTTATTAAATACCGGAACGGATCTCTATTACATCTCCGTCGCTGACAATATAGTCCCTGTCCACCAGTTTGACCAGACCCTTTGATCGGGCGTCATTAAAATTATGGGATTCCATGAAGTCACCGAAGGCAACCACATCCCCTTTTACAAACCCCCGGGCAAGATCGGAGTGTATCTTAGCCGCGCATTCTAATATAGTAGCCCCTTTTTTAATAAACCAGGCGTGGACTTCGCTCGGACCCGCGGTATAAAAAAACATCTGTTTTGATTTTTTTAAAGCTTTTTGGATAAGTTCAGTTTCTGTCGGATTCTCTATAAATAGAATGACGGGTTTAATGCTCAACATGCTGACAGCTCTTAAAAGTTCCTTCTCGTCTTCGTTAAAATCCACATCGCAGAGAGGAGCTTCCTCTTCAAGATTTTTAAGCGCTTTTTCCATTAACTTTTTCTCGAATTCATCCTCGGAATTTAAAATACGCCGTTCACATTTGTCTATATCAAGTATTAAAAGATCAAGTATGTTTTCTTCGGCAAGCGCAATAATATCGGATTTATCAAACTTTTCTTTTATAATTTCAAAATAAAACGGCGAATATTTTTTCGGATTAAACTTTTCTTTTAAGGCTTCGAGCCTCTCGTCGGCATATTTTATCTTTCCTTCTTCAAACCCCAGACCGCTACAGCTTATTTTCAAATCTTTCTCCTTATTTTATTAGAAACAAAACCCGGTTTTATCTGCCAGCTCCGGATACCTATATCTTTACCGGTTTTAAACTCATAGACTTTTCCGTCAACATTAAGCACCGCCGATTTGGCGTTTATCTCTATTGAAACTTTGTCCGCGGCGTTATTATTTACAATAACATTTGCAGCGGTAACTGCTTTTTCAAATCCGTCGCCGGTCTTAAAATTCACCACTTCGTCCGGCTGGGCAAGACGGTACGGCGAGCTGTATATTGATTCATCTTTATATGCTTTCAGCTCTTTTATTAAATCCTGCCGGGTTTTATCTTTTAAAACCTCCGCTGATACGGGGTTACGCTCAACCGCAGCGGTTAAATATACTTCGGGTTCAATAAAACGCATATCCCTGAATGCATAAAAAGCAAGCTCAGCCTGTTTATTTTCAGCAGATAATTTTTCCAATCTCTCTACTATACTTTCCCGGCTCATATCATTACTTAAATTTATTATATTTTCTTTTGAACCTGAGAATCTTTTACGATCAGGGTATTTAGGCTCCGTAATACAAAACTCCACCAGCGCCTTAACAAGTCTGTATGATTTCATGCAATCCTGTGCAAAAATACTTTGCAAACTCTTTATCTCTTTTTCATCACCAAGATCTATATCCCGGTCGGCTATATAATTTTCAAGGTCGTTTAAAATTATTCTATCGGGTATTTGGGACATATGGAATTCTTCTGAATCTATTTCATCTAAAAGATGGTTTCGGGTATCGTGCGTAAAAAAATACGGCAAATCCTCTTCGTAACGAAATATTTTCTCTAATTCAATATAGCATTCTTTTCCGTGTGCGGTATGTCTATACTGTATGCATTCGTGAATCTTTTCCTGGCCTCGTAAAAAACTGCCCAATATTTTTTTATTAAGGGGCTCTTTTAAAAATGAACTTAGGTTTTTTTGAAAATTTTCATACTGTTTTTTATCTATTGTTGCTTCCGGATAGTAGGTATGTATATAGCCGGTATTTGAGGCGACTATTGTTATATTTTCATTTTCCAGAGCCCGGCGGGCTTTCATAGACAGAGGAGTACCGTTAAACCATTTATTTTTAGTTATTATTCTGCGGTTATTGGTAAGCACTCCTTTGGGAGAATTTATATAATTCTGAGAGTGCAGAGGAGTAGCTATGAGAAATATATCATCCAGCGGAATTTCTAAAACAACAAACATCGCCGCCGCATAAAGAACCGAAAGGGACACACATTCACCCGCCCCGCTATTAAACCCGTCACGGTAATTAAAAGCATCCATCGCCTCGATTGTTTCTGTCTTCCAATATGGTATAATATCGTCATTCTATCCGTCAAGGCCGAAGTGTCGCCTTATATCAATATCAAAATAGTATTTATCTCCTTCATACCCAAAGAGCGCGTTGGTCTTTTCAATATCAGCGGGACTGATAAAATCCTTAAATCTATCCAACTCCCGGTTTTTATCCGTGAGTCCCCATGTATTTAAATCAAGGTTAAATACATAATTGTCCATTATATACTGTTTCAGCCGTTTAATCTTTCCCATAACGGATTTATCTTTAATGCCGTCAAACCACGGGTCCTCTTTCCATTTCCATAAAGCCGGCGACATTATATTTGCCAGCACCAGCGAATAAAGAAGTTCGGGGAAGACAAATATCTCCATGTCCGACAGGGTTATGGCGGAAGATTTTTTTTCAAGATCTTTTATTTTATTTTTATTCTTATCCATTTTGAGATTTATTATACAAACAGCAGAGGGGACTTACAAATCAGGGTTATTCCCGGCAGAAAGGACAGTAATGTTTTTATTTTTGATTTTATTCAAAAAAGTATCTTTAAACTCATGCAGGCAAGATGACCTGACTACGACATATAACCTTTTTATCGATGAATTAAGAAGTTGTTTAATAATATCCGCATAACCTTTCCCTTTTAGTTCCAGAGGGCCGGCCTCATCAAGAAAGACAAAGCCCGAGGGTTTGTAATCAAGCAGGATTTTTCGGGCATCATTAAAACCTTTCTCAGAAAATTTATAAGGACCTATACTGAACCCGTCTTTAAAATTTTTGTCTTTTCTGGCAAGAACTTTTCGGCGGGAATCAGCTATATTTACTATATCGTAACCAATTTTTTCTTTACCCTTATAAACAGCTGGCGCCGTAATACCTGAGAGAATCACACCGTCACCTTTCAAATCGCCGGCTAAACTTTTAAGCAGAGTTGTCTTGCCGCTGCCGACCCGGCCGGTAATTACGGTAACTTTTATAATTTCGGAAAAAGTTATTATCTTGCAGCTTATCAGAGCCCTTTAGATATAACCATCCCGCTTACCGCAACCGAAAATATTACGGTAACAGCTGAAACAGCATAAAATACCGCAGGCTTGCTCTCCATTATCTCTATGACTGAAGAAGATGCTTTCTCTCCCATCTTCCATCCGACAGGAAAAAGAACCGCGGAAAAAAGTGTCCAGGAAAGCGCTTCTATGGAAAGATAGGAACCAAATCCCGTAAGTCCGGCAAAAGAAAGAAGGTATTTGCAGGGAGCAACTTGCATCCCTATAAAATAAAAAGATACAGCCCCGGTAAACGCGGCTCCGCCCCCGACTAAAGCTTTGTTTTTAATTCCTTTACCTTTTATCTTATTAAAAAAAAGAGCCCCCAGACCTCCCAGCGCGGCATACTCAAGCATTACCGCTATAGACGCATTCATCTTGCACATTACAGATACTCCGAGTATGGGAACAGTCATCTGTTTTACTAATATTGCCACAAAGGCTATACCTATAGCCATGAGCGGTTTTTTAAATATGGCTATACCAAATCCCAGCACGGCCAGGCCTATCCCGGTAAGCAATCCGGATCGGTAAGGAAAACCTGCATTCCTCAGCCAGTTTCCGACAACTACTTCCGCCAGGCCGCATAAAGCGCCCAGGGCTATGACTGCAATCACTAAATTTTTCTTATTATTTTTTGATTCCATAATATTTATACTCTTCCTCCTGTTTAATATTTTTTTCCTGCATTAACTTATATTATTATACTTTTCTAAAAGCTTATATTCAAACCAGCCGAATAATTTCTGCCGGGGGTCGGCTGATAAAAATAAAGGTAATATTCACGGTCGGTAATATTATCAACCCTTGCATATAAACCTAAATTACCGGTTAGGTTTACTCCGTATTTAAAATTCAGGACTGTATAATCACCCCTTTTTACGCCTTCGTAATCCCAGAGATACCTGTCAAATGCAGAAACAGCGGCAAGATAAACGCTGTGGCGCTCTGTCCGGTATCCCAACCGGGTTTTAACTCTGTGCCTGGCGGTGTGGAAAGTCAAATCTCCCGGGTCAAGATAATTATAGCTGATTTTAAAATATATATTTTTCACCGCCGAAACCGTTGCTCCGAGTTCTACTCCGTGATAAGGCGAGGTGCCGGAAATATTCTGTACTTTTTTAATAATCTTGTCTCCATCTGTATTATATTCAGTTTCTTCCGGCGGCTGGTTGACTATCATATCTTTAACTATGGTTTTATAAACCGACATCTTATATTTAAATACTCTCTTTTTATATCTCATTCCCGCCTCGTAATTTACGGAACTTTCCGGATTCAAATCCGGGTCTCCGAAAGAGTCTAAACTCTTAGAATGAAGTTCGCCAACCGTAGGCGGTCTATATCCCTGAGCAATATTTCCGTAAAAATTTATATCTTTAAAAATATCCCAGCTGACCCCGAATTTAGGAGTGACCCGGGAAGAGAATTCAGTATTTATGCTATAGCGCCCTCCTGCCGTAAGGCTGGGCCCCCGGGGTATATCATAGACCAGCTTCAAAAACGGCGATAACCTGCGCTGATAGTAATCTTTATATTTTGTATCTATATCAAGATAAAGATTTTCCCAGTCGTATCCGGCAATACCGCTTAAATTTTCAGATAAATCCGAACTTACCTCAAAAACACCTCCGGTATTTAATGAACTCTCCCGGCTCATCTCATCTGATTTTTCGGTTTCAGTATTTACAAATCCTCGCAGGGAGGTCCGGAATTTCGAAAAATTATGCTGCCAGCTTAAGCTGTATATGCCTATGCCGGTATTTATATTCTTATCTACCCCTTTAAAAGTCCCGTTTTTAAAACTAAATTGAGGGCTATCTTTTAAGGAATTAAATTTGCGGGCGTTCAGGGTAAATATATTATTTTTTATATTATACTCCCCCGTTATTCCCCCTTTAACGATAGTGGCAGGATTTAGTTTATTATCTGAGTCAGGATCTTTTATGAATCCTTCTGTATCCGTATAGCTTAAATCGCCCCCGTAAGCAAAATCTTCAGTTCTTTTCTGTAAACTAAAACCCGCCAGGTTTGTTTTATAGCTCCCCCCCTCGTAGTTAATATCATAGCTCTCTCCGACCGGTATAACCGAGGTTATATTAATGCTCCCGTTTAAAGCGCCACCGCCGTATAATACAGAAGAGGGCCCTTTTATTATATCTATGCGTTCGATAGAATTTAACGGCAGAACTTCCAGCACAAAGCCCCTCCTTAAAGTATTGACAGGGCATCCGTTCAGCCAGACTTTTGTCTTATTGTTTTTTGTCCCGCCGGAGATACCCCTTATTGAAATTCCGGATACAAACCCCACTCCGCCCGAATGGAGATTGATATTTGTATTTTCTTCCATGTAGGAAGAAATATCTTTATGGCTGGTTCTTTTAATATCCGCTCTCTCTATTACTTCGCAGGACGCAAAAGAACTTTCCCTTACACGGGGATATCTCTCGCCTATTACTTCTATTGTTCCCAAATTAAGTGTTCCCAAATCATGATTTGGCTTTGCAGACGCTAAAAAACCTGTCAAGGTCAAAATAACTATTAAAGATAAAAATATTCTATTGATTTTTAAATTTTTTAAATCTCTTTTGCGCAAATTTTTTTATATCCTTTTCCATATTTTCATAATCTTCTATAAGTTTACCGGCGCGGCGCGTTAGTCCGGTTCCTCCGCCCCCACTGCCTCCTGCCTGCTTTTTTAAAAGTTTTCCGCCTATCTCCTTTTCCATCTTTTTTACCATTTTATGGGCTTTTGAATACGACATATTCATCTTTTTAGCGGCTTGTCGTATAG
>JAQICQ010000137.1 GCA_027858455.1 Elusimicrobiota bacterium
GAAGAGACAACAACCGGCGTCCACCGGTTATATAATATGATGAAAGACGGCAGCCTTTTAGTCCCGGCTGTAAATGTAAACGATTCGGTAACGAAGTCCAAATTTGATAATCTCTATGGATGCCGCGAATCTCTTGCCGACGGCCTTAAAAGATCTATGGATGTTATGCTTGCCGGTAAGGTAGCTGTGGTATGCGGTTACGGAGATGTGGGCAAAGGCTCTTGTCAGTCATTTAAGGGGTTTGGCTCCAGAGTATTAGTAACTGAGATAGATCCTATTTGTGCTCTCCAGGCATCTATGGAGGGGTATGAAGTAACAACGGTTGAAGATACTCTCGGAGAGGCTGATATTTATGTTACTACTACAGGGAACAAAGATGTTATAAAGATAGAGCATATGGAGAAGATGAAAGACCAGGCCATTGTATGCAACATAGGCCATTTTGACAATGAAATACAGGTTTCAAAACTAAATAATTATCCAGGAATAAACAGAATTAATATAACACCGCAGGTAGATAAGTATATCTTCCCCGACGGTAAAGAAATATTTCTTCTTGCCGAAGGGCGTCTGGTAAATCTCGGTTGCGCTACGGGCCACCCTTCTTTTGTGATGTCAAATTCTTTTACAAACCAGGTGCTTGCTCAGATAGACCTCTGGGAAAAAAAGGAAAGTTACGAGAAAAAAGTTTACCGCCTCTCTAAAAAGTTAGACGAAGAGGTCGCCAGACTTCATTTAAAAAAGATAGGCGTCAAACTTACAAAGATGACCGAAGAACAGTCCGAGTACCTGGGGATACCGAAAGAGGGACCCTACAAACCCGAACACTACCGCTATTAAAATAGTAAGCTTATAGCGCAGGGTGTTGAATTTTTTTTAAAAAACAATTATTATTATAGACTTATTTAAGAAAGAAGGAGAAATATGGGTATACCAAATACTATAGTAAAAATTGGACGTAAAGAAGGAGAAATAGTTAACTTTGAATTATCAAAGATAGCTAATTCCGTAATACCTGCAATTATGGATGTAGAACATGCCAATCGCTGGATAGCCGAACGCCGAGGCCGCAGGTATGCGGAAATAGTAAAAGAGGAAGTTTACAACCGGTTTTATAATATAGACTGGCTTGTTGAAGAATTCTTTAAAAAGTTCATTGGCCTTAAATCAGACGAAAGATTCCGCAGGCTTAAGAATGCCTTTGTTACCGAAAGGCTGGCTATTGTTATTCTCCAAAAATTTAAGGAAAATATAGGCAACAAGGATATAAGAAAAACCAAAAAGCAGCTGATTGAATTTATTAAACAGGAGTTTGAAAAAACTGATCTGGAAGAAAAATTTAATTCAGGCCTTATACCATTCATAAATAAAGATGAGAAAGTCAAAGTGATTGATTTTCTTTTTGAGCGGGTTATGTCGTTTTCCGGAGTGGATTTGGCTAACGAGCAGATATGCCCGAGCAGAGAATTTATTATGGATATGATTGAAAAAACTCTTAAGGATATCGGAGAATCCGAGATTGCCGAAGGTTTTATGATATTCAGGGAAGGAAAGAATAAGATAAGGACCGGTGAAATTTCCGAGGTGCAATTCACCAGCAACGGGATTCATTATGACATGTGCCGGGATGTGCTTGACTGGAATATTGAAAATAGGTGCGAGAATGTTTTTACTTTAAATGACTGGGTAACGGGAAGAGACGGCAGTGATATAAGTGAATTAATCAAACTTTCCGAAGAGAGGTTTTTAACCGACGTACAAAAAGTCGCTAAAAAAATATATTCCCGTAAGGACGAGGTTAAAATGATAATAGTTGCAGGGCCTTCCTGTTCAAATAAGACCACCACTACCGTTATCATAGAAAAAGAGCTGAGTAAAAACGGATTAAAACTTAAACAGCTCAATGTTGATGATTATTTTAAAGATCTTAAAGACCAGCCTAAAGACGAGTTCGGAGATTATGATTTTGAAATGCCCGAAGCAATAGATATAGAACTGTTAAACAAACATTTTGAACAATTGTTAAACGGAGAAAGCATTAAAAAACCTTGTTACAATTTCAAAAAAGGAAAGAGGGATTCGTATTTAGAATTTAATCTTTGCGATGATGAAATACTCCTGATTGACTGTCTGCACGGGTTATATAATAAATTAACCCGGTCGGTCCCTTCCAATAATAAATTCAAACTTTATATTGAATCGATGAATATCCTGAGAAATATTGACGGAATTTATACAAGGTGGGCGGATATAAGAATGCTTAAAAGAATGATGAGGGATGCCAAGTATCGCGGTTACAGCCCGAAAAAGACGCTTTCTCACTGGCCTTATGTAAGAAAGGGCGAGTTAAAACATATTATACCCTACATATTTTCAACGGACGCAGTAGTAAATGCCGGGATGCCGTATGAGTTGCCCGTACTTAAAAAAGCGTTAGATGATATTTTTCCGGACAGGGAATTTATAAAAAAATTAAGAAAAGACGGGCGGCTTGATCCTTATGTAAGGGGGATGAGGGTGTTGGCCCTGCTTGACGCGGTGGCTCCCATAAAAGACCTTTCTCTGGTACCTTCAAACTCTCCGCTCAGAGAATTTATCGGCGGCAGTGACTATGTCATACCCCACAACGAATAAAAAGGGCTGTTATCTATTAAAGAGTATATAGTTTCTGAAGAAGTTTTGCTGTTCCAAGCGCGTCTGATAGAGCATTATGCCGTTTTTTTATCTCTATATTATAATAATCACAGGCAGCGGTAAGGCTCGAATGTTTGACGGGTATTTTGCCGGTAAGATAAAAAAATCTTAAAAGCGTAGAAGTGTCAAGATTTCTGTGTGAAAAATATTCCCTGTAATCGGCCCCGCCTAATCGGTAGAGTCTGCGCATAAAATCTATATCAAAAGATATGTTTTGTCCGGCAATGACTATCCGACCC
>JAQICQ010000040.1 GCA_027858455.1 Elusimicrobiota bacterium
GTACTTGGGGTATGGGGCTGTTATCTCACTCCCCGATACAGAAAAAGCACCGGTTATAATATAAGAAAGGCTTTTAAGAATATTTCGCCGCTAGAAGTCAGAAAGATAAGGGATGATTCGTATAAAAACATGGGGGTAAATATAGTTGATTTTGCCCTTATGAATTTCAGGTCGAAAAGATTTTGGATGAAAAAAATCAAGATTTCAGGAAACCGCCATCTTGAGGATAATATAAAAGACGGTAAAGGGGTTGTCTTTCTTACCGCCCATATAGGTAACTGGGAATTATTGGGGGGATATCTTTCTATGATAGGTTACCCGATAAATGTTATAGCAAGAGGGATGACCGATGATATAATGGACAGGCTCCTGGTGAGGCTGAGAGCCCTCCGGGGAGTAAATATAATTTATCGGACAGGTACGGGCAATATGAAAAAGATGATGAAAGTTTTAAAGGCAGGAAATGTCCTTGGAATACTTATGGACCAGGACACCAAAGTCGGAGGTGTATTTGTGGATTTTTTCGGCCGGCCCGCATATACGCCCACAGCCGTGGCCCAGTTCGGAAAATTGGATAATACTGTAATTATTCCGGGGTTTATATACCGCCGGGAAGATTATACTTATCGTGTAGTGATTGACTCCCCCATTAAAAAGGAAGGGAGCCTGGCGGAGCAGACCCAACGGCATACAAAGATAATAGAGAATTTTATCAGCAAACATCCCGCTCAGTGGGTGTGGATGCACAGAAGATGGAAAACAAAAAAAATATAATATATTTTATTTTATTGACAGCTCTTTTTTTTACCGGCTGCGGCAGCGACAGTGAAAATTCTTTGAATGTTAAAACATCAAAACCATTGGATGATGTGATATCTGATTTTACTATTATTGAAACGGAAAAAGGGCAGAAATCATGGATTCTTGAAGCAGCCCGGGCCAAAATCAAAAAGAATGATTCCGGAATAAACATCATAGAAGTCAGTGATTTTAATGTGGTATTTTTAAATAAAGGAGATAAGGTCATACTAAAAGCCCGAAAGGGTAACTATAATAAGCAAAACAGTAATATAAATACCCGGGGAAAGGTAGTTATTAAATCAAGTCAAAAAAAAATTATTACTTCAAATGTAAACTGGGATCCTGTATCCGGGGAGTTTAGAACAAAAGAAAAGGTGGAAATTCATAGTTCCGAAGGTGTGCTTAAAGGGACAGGGATGATAGCATCGTCGGATTTATCGGATATTAAATTAACAAAAGATATAGAAGGTGAATTCAGCAACTAAAATTTTAATAGCAACTACCCTGCTTTTGCCGGTAATTAATATCCCGGCAAGAGCCGAGATTAATATTAAAAGCGATAATTTAAATATATTAAAACAGGGAACGGTATCAAGATTTACCGGCAATGTGAAAGTAAGGTCAAAAGATTTATTTTTAGAGGCCGATAAAGCAGTTTCCGATAAAGAGAACTCAAAATTAACTGCCGCGGGGCAAGTTAAGGTCAACTACAGTTCGGGTAGCATAAAGATTATAAGTTATTCGACGCGGGCTGTACTTGAGAGCGATAAAAATATAATTACAATGACGGGAAATGTAAAAAATATCATATATTCCGATGAAATTGTCCGGGATGAAATTGTCCGGAATGAAACAGGCCGGGATGAAACTGTCCGGCAAAGTTCAAAGACAGTTGTTTATGCGGATAGTCTCAGGATTGATTACAGCAGCAAAGATAGTTTGAAATCAGAATTTACCGGCTCGGTTAAGGTGGAATCTGAAAAAATAAATATATATTCTGAGAATGCGGTATATGACCGTGCCGCCGGACTTATCTCTTTTACCGGTTCGCCCCGAGCGTTCAGTGTAACGGAAAATTCCAGGATAGAATATTCCGGAGATAAGATATCATTTTATATTGAGGATGAGAGGGTTTCCATAGAGGGGAATGCAGCTACAAGGATATTTTTAGATGAGTCTGAGATGTGAAAATCTGGTAAAATCATATAAGTCCAAAAGAGTGGTGGACGAGGTTTCGCTTAAAGTAGAGCGTAATGAAATAGTGGGCCTGCTTGGTCCAAACGGCGCAGGCAAGACAACGACTTTTAATATGATAGCCGGACTAATCAAGTCCGACGCGGGAAAAGTATATATGGAGTCCGAAGAGATAACTTCGGTAGCTATGTATAAGCGCGCTCTGATGGGGGTGGGGTATTTGACGCAGGAACCGTCTATCTTCAGGGATATGACCGTTGAAGATAATATTTTAGCGGTCCTTCAGACAGTATATAAAGATAAGGATAAAATCATCCGCAAATGCAATGACCTTTTAATTAAGTTCGGTATAGATGATATTAGAAAGCAGAAGGCAATCTTTCTTTCCGGCGGTGAGAAGAGGCGGCTTGAAATTGCCCGGTCGCTTATAAGGGAACCTAAAATCATGCTTTTAGACGAGCCGTTTGTGGGGATAGATCCCATCGCCGTCAGCGAGATACAAAAGCTTGTAGCAGAACTTAAAAGCGAGGGTTACGGGATACTTATAACAGATCATAATGTTCGAGAAACTTTGCAGATAATAGACAGAGCTTATATAATGTATGAAGGGCGTATCCTCCTGACCGGTAACAGGGATGAGCTGCTTGAATCGCCCGAAGCAAGAAAGTTTTATCTTGGTAATAAATTTAAAATGTAATTTTTGTGAAATTAAAGGATGAGGTTAGAAATATTGTTTAAAAAGGAAGAGAGGTAAGGTATGAAAGTAAATATAACTGCGAGACATTTGGAATTAACTTCGGCATTAAAAGAATATGCGGAGAAAAAGCTTCTCCATGCGAGAAAATTTGCCGGCAATATCAAGAAGGGGCATATTATTCTCAATGTTGAAAAGGATAGGCATATAGCCGAGATAGTAGTTAGCGTAAAGAATCACAATATAACGGCTAAAGCCGTCGCCGGCGATATGTATGCCGCGATAGATGTAGTAATGGATAAGTTAAATAAACAGCTTAAAAAGCATCTGGAGAAAATTAAAGATCACCGCCAGACTGCTCCTTATTCAATGGTGGCCAATCTTATCTGGGAGGATATGGACCGCGGCGCCGCTGGTTCCGAGCCTGTTGAGCCGCAGCTTGAAGAAGTAAGAAAATTAGATGTTAAAAAGCAAAGTATAGGCGATGCTATTAAAACCCTTGATGAAAAGAAACTTAATTTTTGGGTTTTTCGCGAACCTGATTCGGAAAACTTAAATATTGTATACTACCGTAAAGACGGTAGTCACGGCATGTTAATAATAACCGGTTAATTAGGAGATTATATGAAGATTAAAGATTTTGTAACTAAAGACAGCATTAAACTGAATTTAAAAGAAAAGTCCAAAAAAGAACACCTGGCTGAGATGGTAGGTTTGCTTGTTTTGTCCGGCAGTGTCAAAGAGGCTGACGCTCAAAAAATTATTGAGGACCTTTTAAAGAGAGAAGAGATGGGGTCTACCGGTATAGGGGGCGGCATAGCTATCCCTCATATAAAGACCGGTAAGGTTTCAAAAGTAGCAGGCGCAATAGGGCTATCTAAAAAGGGTGTGGATTTTAACGCTCTTGACGGTGAACCGGTTAATGTTTCATTTTTGCTGCTTACGCCGGAGGGTTCAGCCAATGAGCATTTAAAAGCTTTGGCCGAGATATCCGCTTTCTTAAAAGATGACATTACCATAAAGGCGTTAAAAGTGCTGGATTCTACCAAAAAAGCATATAAATTTATTAAGAAAATTTAATTTAATATAATATGGAAGTTAAATTAGAAAAAATAATACGGAGATTATCCGTAAGGCCGCCGCTTGAAATTTCTTCGGGGAATGAATCTGACAA
>JAQICQ010000107.1 GCA_027858455.1 Elusimicrobiota bacterium
CGGAAAAATTTAACCGCCGCAGCGGGTATATGCGCTTATTATACGGATAAATATTCAGTTAAAAAAATAAAATTTAACTCTACCGCAGGCGGTGGGAATGCGCGGGGCGAAATTAAAGCGCTGCCTTTAAAACAGGACAAAATTGAGAGATACCGCATTGTTTAAATATTTCGCAATCCTGCGAGTTTACAGAATGCCTGTTATTTATTATCATTAAATTATGGATATACAATTACTCAGACATTTTGGTTCGGGACAGATTAAACGTCTTAAAAATATAGCAACTGTGCTTGCCCGTTACGGTTTCAGGGAACTCTTTTCTCATATTCCCGTGCCCGGAAAATTCATCCTGCCTAAAGCTGCAAAAGATATCGCCGATAAGCCCCGTCCGGTAAGATTGAGAATGGCTTTAGAAGAACTCGGTGCTGCTTTTATTAAAATGGGACAATTTGCTTCAGTCCGGCCGGATATGCTGCCCGGTGAATATATAGCGGAACTTTCTAAACTTCAGGATGATGTGCCTCCTGCTCCTTTTGAAAAGATTGACAAGTATTTTAAAAAAGTATGGGGAAAAAACTGGCGCAATAATTTTATAACTTTTATAGAAACCCCGGTGGCCGGCGCTTCTATATCCCAGGTATATAAAGGCCGGCTGACAAACGGAGATGTGGTAGCGGTAAAAGTTAGGCGGCCGGGTGTAAAAAAAGAGATTACGGCGGATGTAGGGATCCTTAAATTTCTGGCTGAGTTTTTACAGAAACAATTTGAAATTACTGAATCTTTTCAACCGGTCAGGCTTGTTGAAAGTTTTTCAGCAAATTTAAGAAGAGAAATTGACCTTAAAAGAGAAGCAGTAATCATAAACAAGTTTCGCGAAAATCACCGGGATTTTAAAGATATAGTCATACCAAAGGTCTACCGGGAACTTACCGCCGAAGGCATACTTGTAATGGAATTTATTAACGGCCGTCCGGTAGATAAAGCCGATATTAAAACTAAAGACCGGCGGAGACTGGCCAAACTCGGGATTAGGGTTATGACCCAACAGATCTTGGTAGATGGACTATTTCACGCCGACCCGCATCCGGGAAATATATTATATACCGAGGACGGGAAACTTTCGTATCTTGATTTCGGACTGATAGGGCGGTTGAGCACAACTATGAAAAACCATCTTACTGATATATTCATGGCGGTATCTTCCGGAGAATCGGAATGGATTCTTCAGGAGGTGCTTACTATTGCCGGTTCAAAAGATGAAATTGACCGGAATGCGCTGCTCATTGAAATTATGGAGATAAAAGATAAATATATGGGGATTTCCCTCAAAGACATCTCTATAGGTAAAGCGTTTATGGAGCTCTTTAATATTATCAGGACACACAATATCTTAATTCAGCCGGCTTACTCGTTTGTAGGAAAAGCAGTTTTAACTTCCGAGAATACAGCGCGGCTGCTTGATGAAGATATCGATATAATGGAGGTTATGGAACCGCAGCTTAAAAAGATAGCCATAAAAAGGTATAGTCCAAAAAATCTCTGGATAAGTTTCAGAATGCTCTTAAAAGACAGCTCACGGTTTCTTAAGGATTTTCCCACTCAGATCAGGGAAGTATTGAATAAATTAAAAGCCGGCCAGCTTGAAATAGAGTTCAGGCATGTAGGGCTGGAAAACCTTATTCATACGCTTGATAAACTTTCAAACAGGATAGCTTTCAGCCTCATAATAGCCGCTTTAATAATAGGTTCGTCTCTTATAATCCAGCTTCAGTCCGGGCCTATGTTTTTTGGTATATCGGCTTTCGGACTTTCGGGGTATCTCTTTGCAAGTATTTTGGGGGTCTGGCTTTTATGGTCGATTATACGTTCCGGGCGACTTTGAATTGGAAAAGACTGGATATTTGAAAATAAAAATAAATATGTTAAAATCAATAAAATGAAAGACGATATTTTTAAAAAAATACTTGATAATACAGTCATGCTGAAAATGCCCGAGCAGAGTATATCCACTTTCGGAACAACTAATATCAATTATCACTTACTGAGCAAGTTAAAGGACACTACAAAGATTAGGGACGGCAGGGTCATTTCTTTTAAACCGGAGATAATCATAGCTCAGAATATTGAAGAGTTATTTGACGGGTTCGGCGAAGCTTCCGATATTTATGCCCGCGAGTTATATGAAATGACGGGGAGTAACCCTAAAATACTAAATTATAAATTTAAAAATAAACCCGGTTCTGTCGAAGAGTCATCGCGGCCGTTTATAGATGTATTTAAGACACTGGAAGATAAAATAGAAAAAACCGGTGATGCTCTTACGGCTATAATAAAAACTCCGAACGAGAAATGGGAGATACCGGTAATGAAATTTATTCTTGATATGACTGTTAAGTCCGCGCAAAATAATATCAGGGAAATGGAAGAGCACGGCATGTTTCCCGATAACGAGGGGATTCCCGAGAATGTAAGAAACAGGATAGAGTATCTTTTCCAGGCCGCCGCCAAAGACAGCTCTCGGATTAAAGATCTGGGTAAATTGTTAAATGAATACGGGCTTTTTGAACAGTATGAAAACCGGTTCTTTAAATTATTTTAATTTTCTATTCTTTTAACACTATTAGGAGAAATTTAATATGACAATGGAAAAAGAGAAAAAACTTATTAAAAAACTGGCTGAAGGAAGAAAATCCATACTTGACCAGCTTCAGAAAGTCATTGTGGGCCAGCAGGATATAGTTGATTTAATACTTATCGGAATGTTTGCCGGAGGACATTGCCTTATAATAGGTGTGCCGGGGCTGGCAAAAACAAAGATAGTCAGGTCAATAGCCGAGATACTGGATTTGAATTTCAGCAGGATACAGTTTACCCCCGACCTTATGCCGTCAGATATCACAGGCACCGATGTTATAGAACAGGACCGGGCTACAGGACGGCGTGAGTTTAGATTTATTAAAGGCCCTCTGTTTTCAAATATAGTGTTAGCTGACGAGATAAACAGAACCCCGCCAAAAACGCAGGCGGCGCTTCTTCAGGCAATGCAGGAATATTCAGTGACTGCCGGAGCCGAAACCTTTAAGCTCCAAAAACCTTTTTTTGTCCTTGCCACCCAGAACCCCATAGAACAGGAAGGGACATATCCGCTGCCCGAAGCGCAGCTTGACAGATTCTTTTTTAATATACAGATTGATTATCCGACCCGGCAGGAAGAAAAAGAAATAGTGAAACTAACTACCTACGGCACCGAGACAGAAGTTAAAAAAGTTTTAAGCGCAGCTGAGATAATCCAACTTCAAAAAATAGTAAGGGATATTCCTGTTGCTGACGAAGTTATAGACTATGCCGTAAATTTGGTGTCCGCAACCAGGCCGGGCAGCGACAATGAATTCATAGATTCGTATGTCTCCTGGGGAGCCGGACCCAGGGCATCTCAGTATCTCGTACTGGGCGCAAAAGCAAGAGCAATTTTAAGAGGGAATTACAATGTTTCCAGAGAGGATGTCCGTGAGCTCGCCCATCCGGTGCTCAGGCATAGAATAATTCCGAATTTTAACGCCGAATCCGAAGGGATTAACTCTGATGGTATTATAAACCGCTTGTTAGAAAGTGTCGATTAATTTAGGCCCTGCGCTATTAAAGAAACTTGCCACAATGACTCTCCGGGCGCGTTATGCCGCCGAGGGCAGTATAGCAGGGTTACATCAAAGTCCCCTGAAAGGTTCAAGCCTGGAATTTTCACAACACAGGCCCTATTCATACGGCGACGAACTAAAACATCTTGATTGGAAGGTCTACGGCAGAACAAATAAATTCTATGTAAAACAGTTCAGGGAAGAGACCAATATAAGAGGGTATTGCCTTATAGACCGGTCAAATTCTATGGGATACAGTTCCGGTGCCGGCCGGTCCGGTCAGTCCGGCCTGTCCGACCTGTCCGATAAAGTATCTAAACTTGAATATGCTTCTTATCTAAGCGCTGCTATATCATATCTTATGATAAAACAGGGAGATTCAGTGGGAATGTTAACTTTCGGGGGCGATATAGACGACTATATACCGCCGAGAAATTTTAAAGCTCACCTGCAGTTTATACTTCAGAAACTCGACAATCTTAAACCTGCGGGTAAAACAGATTTCAAAAAAGTATTTAAATCCGCCGGTAAACAAATTAAAAAAAGGGGGTTATTTATAATATTTTCCGATCTGCTTGAAGAACCTCAAACTGTAATTAAAGCTCTGAAATATTTTCCGTATATGAAAAATGATGTTATTGTCTTTCATATACTTGACAAAGAGGAAATTGAGCTTTCTTCCGGAGGAACGATTGAATATAAAGATATGGAGACCGGCCGAAAAATTTTAACCCGTCCGGATATTATCCGACCTGACTACCGACGCAGATTTAAAGATTATCTTGAAGAGCTGGAAACCGGACTGAGGGCCCATACTATAGACTATCACCTGGTAACTACCGATACCGCTCTTGATAATGCTATATCCGGGTTTATGGCGAAAAGGAAGAAACTGATATCATGACTTTTTTAAATCCCATTTTTTTGTTTTTTCTTCCCCTCGGCGCAATACCTGTTCTGCTTCACTTGCTCAACAAAGATAAAATCAAAAAAAAAGAATTCTCTACTTTACGGTTTCTCACCCCGGCTACAAGAAAGACCCTTAAAAGATTTAAATTTCTTGAAATACTTCTGCTGGTTGTAAGAATTTTTATTATATTGCTTATCACTCTGGGGTTTTCACGGCCTGTCTGGAAAGGGCATATAAAAGATCAAAAAAAAACAGTAAGCCGTATAATTCTTATAGATAATTCCTACACCATGGGTTATAAAAAAGGAGAGGGCGACATATTTGAAAGCACCAAAGAACTTGCAATTAAAACAGTAAATAATACTAAAGGCGCGGTTGCTGTGGGAACAATAAATAAAGGACTTAAAAAACTTACTCTTTTTACCGCTGATAAATCTGAAATTATACAAGCAATTAATTCCATAGAACTTTCAGAAGAGGTAGCTGATATACCCGTGGCCTTAAAAGAACTGGGTTCCCGTCTCAGGTTGCTTAATTACGGGGGACATTACAAGGTTTTGCTCTTTTCGGATTTTAAAAAGTCAAATTCAGAGAAGAGAGTTTTATTCGAAAGAGCTGAAAGAGCCGAAAGAGCCGAAAATTTCTCCCGAAAATCCGAAAGGTCAGGAATGCCCGTCTCTCCGCCACCCGCCGTTTTTCTTATCGATACAAACGACGGTGTTTACAATAAAGCGGTTGCCGGTGTGGACCAAAAATCATATTTTACCGGTGCGGAATCGGTTATCCGGGCAGATATATATTCTTACTCGCCTTCTTACTCACCGAGTCCGGCCGGAGTAAGCCTTATAATAGACGGCGTAAAAAGAAACACCCGGCAGATAACCCTGGACGGGCGAGGTCCGGTAACTTTTAAATATCAATTTAACCGCCCCGGAACTTACAGGGGAGAGATTAAACTAAACGCTCCCATAAAGTCTGACCGTATAAGTCTGGATAACAGCTATTATTTTAATGCGGAAGTATATCCCCGGTTAAATGTACTGCTTGCCGACGGTGAGCCGGGATATACATTAACCGGCGGCGAAAGTTATTTTATATCTAAAGTGCTGGGGTCGGGGAATCTTCAGATACCCCTTAAGTTCAGAGTAATAGATTCAAGTCAGCTTAGTTTAGTTTCTCTCAAAGAGTATGACCTTGTTTTTTTAGTTAATGTCGCGGGAAAAGATATTGACAATAAATCATTGTTGTCCTATTCGGCCGCCGGAGGCGGTGTGGGGATATTTAGCGGAGACAATATAAATGCAGGGGATTATAACCGGCTTTTGAAAGCACTTATAGGTATAGAAATTTCACACGACGGAGTGGTTGAATTTAACGATGCCGCAAATATAAAAGCAGGCAATGAATTTAAAGACGTCTTTTTCAAAAGGGACAGGTCCAAAAGGAAGAGTGTGAATGTTAAAAAATATATAAAGGTTGAGGATGAATATTCCGGCAGCGCTTCTCTTTTTTTCGGAGATATTCCTGTTTTATGGCTGAGTTCAGGGAACGGATATCGCGGCCGTGGTGCTTTTTTTAGCTTAACTGCCAGCCGTGAGTGGTCGGATTTTCCGTTAAAAGGCGACTATCCTGTTTTTATAGATACTCTTATCAGGTATCTGTATTTGCCCGGTAATTTGTCCGGGAATTTGTCCGGTAAAGAAAGCAAAGAAAACAGGGGTTATAGAATCGGAGATACTCTTCCGGTTGTTGATGACCCGGGGAAGTTAACCGTAAACGGGGATAACCTTTCAGAAAAATTGTTAAACAAATACCCGGTTGCAGTCTCTGCCGGGAATTACAGTTTTTATGATAATATTTTGTCGGAAAAATCTTTGTCGGAAAACAATTTTTCGAGTGAAAAAAAGATAATCCCGGTGAATTTAAATACTGATTCAGGAGATTACAGGCTGGAAGAGATAGGAGTAAACGGTCTTAAAAAACTTTTCAGGGGATATAATTATGTTTATCTCCCGTATTCAAAAGATCTCTACGGGGATATCATAAGAACAACATCAGGCAGACAGAAAAGCGTTTCCTTTTTTGCGGCGGCCTTTATTCTTCTTCTTTTTGAAGAGATAATAAGGAAAAAGTTTCTTCCGAAAAAGCAGACAAATGCGTAAAGATAAATTTATCGTCTATATTTTGTTTCTTTTTTCTGTAATCTTTTTAGGATTGCAGGTATTTCCCGGTATTCATGTGGGGGACAGCCCCGAGCTTATCGCCGCGGCTAATATATTAGGCAATGCCCACCCCCCGGGATATCCGCTTTATCTTATAATAGCCAAACTTTTTCTTTTTATCGGTTCTGCGTCCGGTATATTTTTTGTGACTAAGTCGCCGGCTTTTTACGCAAACTTTTTGCAGGTTTTTTACGGCGGGGCTGCATTGGCGGTTATATATTATCTGGTTTTGTTTAATTTTAATAATATAAATGTTCAATTAAAAAAAGGGCAATTAAAAAACTCCGATAATTACAGCCGACTTTTAGCCGGGATATTTAGCTGCTCTATGATACTTTCAACTTTAGTTTATATAAATCAGTCCACGGTAGCTGAAGTATTTATGTTAAATATTCTCTTTGCGGCGCTCTTGATTTTAGGAGTAGTTAAAAAGAAATATTCGTTTGCGGGTTTTATCTTCGGGCTGGGTATGGGAAAACAGCATACGCTTATCGTAGCGATACCTGCGGTATTGTTTCTCTTTTATTTTGAATCAAAAAGATGGAAGAGTTTTAAAAATTTCACAATCTGGACTCTAATTGGTCTTAGCGTTTATTTGTATTCTCCTATACGCGCCGGGATATCGCCGGCTATAAACTGGGGGGACCCGTCTAATTTAAGAAGATTTATCAGGGTAATAACAAGGGCCGACTACGGAACATTTGCCCTCCACGGGAGCTCTACCGGGTTAACCTTCGGCAAGGCGGTATCTATAGTTGTATATTTTTTTAAAAGAATGACGGATCTGCTGACTTTACCCGGAATGTTAGCGGTCCTTGCCGGTACTGTAATTTGGCTAAAGAAAAATATTAAATTTACAGCGTCAATGCTTATTTTGATGTTATTTTCCGGCCCTTTATTTTTTCTGGCGGCAAACATGAAGATAGATTCATCCGGAATCTCTATTCTGGAAAGATTTTTTCTTCTTCCCGTCATGGCGGCGGGGATACTGGCGGGAGGCCTCTTTTATCTTAAATCAAAATATAAGTATATATTATTTTTGATACCTTTATATCTTATGATAAATAATTTTACACCTTCATCCCTGAAGTATTCAGTCCTTGATAAATATATACGAGATATTTCCCATGAGCTGATTAAGTCCGAACCTCTCTATATAACCCGCGGCGGTGTCGGAGACGATATTGTTTTCGGGCTGGCATACCTTAAATATGCCGAGGGTAAATTAGACGGGTTCGACATATATTCAGAATACGGCAGTATATTTCCAAGGCCGGAGCCGGTAAAAGGGAGGGCCTCTTTTGCGACTTTTTCTCCGAAAAGGTTTTCATCGGGAAAGTTTTTACCTGAACAGAAAATCGGCGGACTTTATCAGGCGGGGCTCTTATTTAAAAATTATTACCGGGAAAGTATCTTCCCCGAAGGTATTGACAGAGAGAAATGGGATTCATTAAATTACCGCCAGCGCAATATAGCCGTAAATTATCCGTATTTTCGCGCCCGCAAATATATTATCTCCGGAAAGATTAAAGCAGGGCTGAAGGAATTGGAGATTTCAGCCGGGCTGGGAAAAGATATACCCTGGCTGCTTAATAATATAGGTAATATTTATATGAATTTGGGAAAGGACAGTCAGGCCCGCAGATATTATTTAAAAGCAGTAGAGCTTGATCCCGGCCTTGCCGAAGGATATAACAACCTCGGCAATATATTTTATAATTCAAAAAAATGGGCTGAAGCAATAAACTATTACAAGAAAGCAATCAGGGTTGAACCCGACGCAGTCAGATACTATAATCTGGGTCTTACTTATATGCAGTCAGGTGATAATAGACAGGCTGTCCAATATTTTAATGATGCGTTGAAAAAAGACCCCGGCTACAGCAAAACATATAATGATTTGGGGCTGGCGTATTACAGAATATCGGATTACAATAATGCTATAAATTCTTATAAAAAAGGGTTGAAGTCAGAACCGGGCAACCCTAATTTACTTTTTAATTTAGCTAACTGTTATGAGATAGCCGGCGCGAGCGGAAAAGCCGACAGATACTGGCGGCTCTATCTAGAAAATGCCGTCTCAGGAGACCCCGACAGGGAAAGAGCGTTATGGTATTTAAAAAATTAATTTCAGCCGCAATAGCGGTGTTTTTTATATTGTTTTTTATGACTTTTTTAAAGGCTGAAACTGTGATTTCATCTGATATTTCAGACGCCGAATTTGTTTATGCCCAGCTTAGCTGCAATGGGAGCTGGGACCCTTATCCTGAAGCTCACAAATTGATAAGCTACTACCTTTCCGCCACTACTTCCATAGATATGTTTCCGGAAAGAAAGGTCTTGACATTATCGGACAAAGAACTTTTTTATTATCCGTTTTTGGTCTTTACAGGCAGGGGAAGTTATCCTGATTTTTCAGATACCCAGATCCAAAATTTAAGAAGATATTTAAGGGGAGGGGGCATACTGTTCCTTGAGACCGCCGGCGACCCTGAATTTACCGAATCGGCGGAAAGAACATTAGGCAGAGTTTTTCCGAGCAAGATTTTTCCGAGCAAGATTTTTCCGGACAAGAATTCGGATAGGATACCGGGCCAGCAATTTAAAAAGATACCGGACGACTACGCAATATTTAGGTCATTTTATCTCATTGACTATGTTTCGGGAAGAACTCTGAAGTATCCCTATCTTACAGGAATAGAAGTTGAATCCAAAATAGCCGTAATTAGGTCAGATAATGATCTTATCGGTGTATGGCCGCAGGACAGGGCGGGAAACCCGGGATATTCTTTAATGCCGGATAAGCCCGGCCAGCGCAGGGAGGCAGTAAAACTAACCCTTAATATTCTCATTTATTCATTAAGCGGAACCTATAAAAGTGATGACGTGCACCAGCCGTTTATAAAACAAAAGCTAAAAAGATGAACGTTATATTTAATAGTCCGTCTGCGTATATCTATCTTTTAATTCCCGCCGCAATAGCAGTTATGATATTAAAACCCCGAGAGCGGTTTTTTACATTACGGCTTTTAATATATTTTCTTTTGTTTTTTGTTCTTCTTTCTCCTTACATAAAATTGGCCGAAAGAGATAAGACAATACCGGAGATAGCGATTTATATAGATAATTCTCTCTCAATGGGTATTTCCGACAGAATCAACAATGCTATGCGAACCGCCGAAGATATATTTTCAATTTTAAAATCAAGAGCTAATCTTAAATTTTATAAGTTTTCAAACCAAATAAAAGAGGTAGACCGCGAAAACCTAAAAAATATTATCCCTGACGGCGACAGTACCGATATGGTAAACATTATACGGGATACCGGGCATCACGGAAAGATTATCATATCCGACGGGAGATACAATAAAGGTTTTAATCCGCTGGCTGTAAACGAAATAAACTCAGTTCCCATCTACACTACGGGGCCGGGGGGCGGATCCCGCGCTGTGGACCTTGCCATTACAGAACTTAAAGCGCCGGAGTTCGGATTCAGGAACGAGAAAATAGAGATTGATTTTAAAGTTTTAGTAAAAGGGCGTCTGCCCGGAGAAAGCAGGGTGGACCTCAAGGAAAACAACAACCTTATAGCTTCCCGGAAAATAGAGCCGGGCGGACAATCGGGCGGCCAACCGGCTGAAAAAAAAGAAATTCCCGTAAAATTCAGCTTTATACCTACCCGGGCGGAATTAAAGAATTATACTCTGGAAATTAAAGCCTTAAGTGAAGAAATAAATAAAGCAAATAATAGAAGGAATTTCCGGATTCATATAAACCGCCGTAAGATAAGAATACTTTATGTTTCCGGCCGCCCCTCGTGGGAATATTCCCTTTTAAGAAGGCTCTTGAAATCCGACTGGCAGATTGACCTTGTGACTTTTCTTATACTCCGGAACCCCGACAATATTGCTATCGTACCGGAAAATCAGCTTTCTTTGATACATTTTCCTGCCCGGGAAATGTTTACAGAAAAAATATACGATTTTGACCTACTTATATACGAGAATTTTTCATATAAAAGGTTTTTCCCAAAATCCTATTTAGAACATATTAAAAAATTTGTAAATGGCGGAGGGGCTTTTTTAATGATAGGGGGTAAAGAATCTTTTGCCGGGGGAGGTTACATAGATACGCCTATAGAAGATATCCTTCCGGTTAAGATGACTAAATTTTCGTCCGAATCTTCGTCCGAATCTCCGCCTGAAAAAGAATCTAAGCGGCAGGCCGGATGGGAAAATGAATCGTTTAAAGTCCAAATAAAAAAAGATATCCGCCATCCTGTACTGGATATAGCGGGAGACCCCAAGATTTCTCAGAAAATATGGGACGAAATGCCGGAACTTTTCGGCTATGATAAGAGTTTAGAGGCTAAACCGGGCACTGCCGTGATTTTGGCAGGACCCAAATCAGATGGCACAGGGAGGGTTCCTATTCTTACGCTTGCCGAATCAGGCCGGGGCCGTACAGCAGCTTTAAATACTCAATCTACATGGAGATGGTGCATGGGTCTCGCCGGTGAAGGCAAGACTCCGTATTATTACAATCAGTTCTGGTACAAGCTTATAAGATACCTGATACAGTCGGCTGAATTAAAGAAGATCCAGGTCTTCCCGGAAACATTAAATGTCAATGCAGGACAAACGGCTAAAATTAATATTAAAGCTGTGGACAGATACTGGGAACCTGTCAAGGATGCAAAACTGGATGCGGAAGTTTTATTTTCTTCAGAGAAAATTTCTTCAGAGAACACTTCTTCAGATAACAAATCTTCCGTCCGGGTGCCTTCAGGCCCGGTAACCTATACAGGCGAAGGCGGCTGGTACAGCGTATCGGTTCCGGTAAATGAGGTTGGCGCATACAAGGTAACTGTAAACGGAAGCTACAGGGGCCAGGACCTGGGTAGGGGGAAAGCTGAGTTTTCCGGGGTCAGATTAAATAAAGAATATATGGATACAACCTTAAACAGAGACCTGCTTGAAAAAATAGCCCGGCAATCAGGATGAAAATATTTTACCGATTTAATTAAATCTGATATGGAAGACCTGTTAGAAAAAGCTGCCGGGAGGGCGCGCTCCTCGCAGGAAGAAAAAACTATAAACCGGAATATGCCGGTTGTATATCTGTTAATTGTTATTTTAATACTTTTTGAATGGTATCTTCGCCGAAGGTCCGGCAAATTATGAATATTAGATACAAGAAACTTAAAAAACGCATATTGTTGTTGAAAATTAAGCAATTCCTAATAACTTACTTTAACTCTTTTTTAGTTTTTTTAATCTATATAGGAGTTATTTTTCCGGTTATTGCCGCCGTTTCGCTGCTTTTTGCCGTACCGGTTATATATATAAAAT
>JAQICQ010000149.1 GCA_027858455.1 Elusimicrobiota bacterium
CCCTTACCCTCTCCTGCCAGAGCTCTTTTTTATTCTCATACTGCTTGTTAACCTGCCAGAGCTCCTTGTTTATCTCGGAGTTTTCTTTCCGTAAATCATAGAGTTTATTTTCATAGTTCAGTTCTTTCTCTCTCAACCTGTTTTGATAATCAAGGCGGAGGTTATTTCTTAAACTTTCACTATCTTTTAACTTTTCATTCCACCCTGATTTTTTTTCTACAAGTTCACGCTCTATATCTCTGAGCTGTTCAAGAAGTTCCTCTTTTTCAGCTTCGGTATTTTCAAGTTTTTGATTTATTGATGTACTTTGAAGAAATTCTTTTAAAGCCTGGTCTACTTTTATGGAATTTTTTTCTTCTTCTTTTTGTTTTAAGGTTTCCCGGTAAACCTGCTTTTTGGCATCTTCTAACTCATTTTTAAGACTATCTATTTGTTCTTTAAATTCTTCCTGAGAAGCTGTTATGGCTTCCCTGCGAATACTCTCCTGGCTTTTTTGCAGTAAACTTTTTTCTTTATTTTCTTTCTTTATATTTTGAAGCGTTTCGCGCCAGTTTTCCCTTTCTTCTTTAAGCTCTTTTTCTCGTTCAAGGTATTCTCCTTGTAACTTACTTTTAAGTTTCTCAAGTTTTTGGCTCTGACTGCGGGTCTCTTCTTTTTCTTTCTGGAGAAATTCTTTCTGTATTTCTAAATTGCTTTTCTCGCTCTCTTTAAGGCGATCCATTAACTCTTCTCTATCCCTTTTAAGCTTCTCCTCGATTTTTTTAACCTCGGCATCTTCTTTTATGTTTTCTTTCTTAGTTTTTGAAGACGGCATTGCCGGCGGGCCGGCCGGAGCAGACGGAGAAAACGGAGACGGAGCCGTATTTAATCCCCCCCCGGGCGTACCGGGAGACGGTATACCGCTGCCGGACATTTTTTTACCCGGTGCCGACGGCAGAGGTGGCTGTGCTGGAACTCCTTTATTAAACTTGTTTTTTTTGTTTTTTTCCATGGGATTAAAAAGTACTAACTGAAATATTATTTTTTATCAAGTCCTCCGTTCTTTTTCATAAATATTTACTCTGCAAATATCAGTAATATAATTCCACTATTTACACGCAGTTAATGAGTTTTCACCCACTCTGCCAGTTCCGCATTATCCGGATTGAGGCTTAACGATTTCTGGTATTCCTCTTTGGCTTTGGCCTCATTAGCTAACGCCATGTAGCATGACCCTAAATACTGATGGGTCTGCCATATACTGGCATTATATTCCTGTGACCTTTCAAACTTTTCTATTGCTCCATTATAATCTTCTTTTTTGTATGCCTGCAGCCCCTGCTCGTAAAATTTAAAAGCTGTTTCATCGTCATTTGCCCCGGCAGCGACGGATGAGACCTCTTCTTCTTTCTTTTTATCAAGAGCTTCATGAGCAGCCTCTATAATGCCTTCAAGCACGGCTTCCTTATCATCTTCACCAAGCTCTTCATCCCAGAGTTCTGCTGTTCCTGCGCCGGTAACGCCTGATATAGTGCCGTCACTTTCCAGTTCTTTTATCTTTGCAACTATTTCCTGCTGTTTGTTTTTAATCTGTCCGCCGGTAAGTTTTTTGCCGAACTCAATCTCTTCTTTAAGAAGAGCCGCCGCTCCTTCACTCATATTTTCCATAAATTTTTCCTTAATCTCTTCAGAAGCATTTTTCAAAGCCATTCCGATGTCCTGAGTTTCCATAGCTTGGATAAGCATTTGTATAGCGGCCTCGTCAAGACTTATTATATCATCAAAACTAAATATTTTGCTTTTTATTTTCTCCGCGAATTCAGGCTCATCCTGGGATAAATTTTCCAGGAGACTTTCTCGTTCTTCTTCCGGCATAAGCTCTATCATACTTACAAGTTTTTCTGCGCCGCCGGTTACGTAATCTATCTTTTTGCTTAAAAAATCATCAACATGCTGCATAACTTCTTTTGAACTTCTCCGAACTTTAACCATACTTTTTGCCACCAGATATTTTTTGTCAGCCGGCAACGATGCCATTACTTTTACCGCTTTTGACGCGTCAAGGTAATCAATTATAAGAGCAGCTATATCAGGTTTTTCAAAATTCAGCAGATAAGCCAGCTTTTTATAATCTTTGTCCTCTAAAAATTTTAACGGTTTATATGTCATCTTTTCAAACTCCTCTTCTTCTAACTCTTCGCCTTCTTTTATTTCTTCACCCTCGCCTTCTTCCCCTTCTCCTTTAGTTTCTTCTTCAATTTCCTCTTCATATTCCATTTCCCCCTCGCCGACCCCCCTAC
>JAQICQ010000178.1 GCA_027858455.1 Elusimicrobiota bacterium
CTGTCAAAGAGCGCGCTGTTAAAAATGATTCCGCGAATATTCTGGGTTTGGAACTTGCCGGTCACCTGGACAGATATGTTGAAGGCAGAATTCATATCCTCACAGTAAAAGGGCTTAACTACCTTAAAACTTTAAAAAGTTCGCAGATGGATAAACATGTAGCCGAGTTGTTTTCATACGACATATCAGCTCTGATATTAACGGACGGGATTAAACCCGACGACAATATTAAGGAACTCTCTGAAGCAAACGGTATACCGGTATTTAGAACTGAAGAAGAATATCCTGCGTTTATAAAAGACATAAACGGAGTCCTGGAGAAATTATTTGCTCCGGTTAAAGATTATCAGGGAACTATGATGGAGGTTTTCGGAGTCGGGGTAATGCTAACCGGCAAGAGCAATGTGGGGAAGAGTGAATGCGCAATAGATCTCCTGCAGAGAGGCCACCGCCTGATAGGAGACGATGTGGTTTCTGTTACTAAACGAGGCGAGGGAGTGATTTTAGCCCGCGGGAAATATCCAATCGCCACCAGAATGGAATTAAGGGGGGTGGGCATAATAGATATCGTGCGTCTTATGGGAATATCTTCGGTTAAAGATATAAAAAAAGTTGAGCTAATTATAAATCTTGAAAGATGGATAAAGGGCAAGGAGTACGAACGGCTGGGGATTGAGGAAAAGACAGAAGATTTACTGGGGGTGCCCGTATCGTATGTTGAAATCCCGATTTCGCCCGGAAGGAATTCCGCCATTATGGTTGAAGTGGCAACTATGAATTACCGCTTGCGCCGGCAGGGTGTGATTACCGGAAGTGAACTGGAAAGACAGGTCCTGGAAAATTTAGAGCATGAAGAATTTTAAAAACCCAAGACTTTTTATCATAACGGGGCTTTCCGGGGCGGGCAAAAGCGTAGCTATTAAAGCTCTGGAGGATTTTAACGGGTACTGCGTGGATAATATGCCTCCGGCGCTCATTAAAAAATTTTTAAGCCTGATAAAAAGCTCAGATTATTCGGGCCCGTTTACAGGGTTGGGAATTGATATAAGAAGCCAGGGAAAGATTGACAAGATCTTCAGAATACTCCCGGATATAAACAAGATCAATTACAGTTATAAAATAATATACCTGGAAGCATCAAACCGGACTCTGATAAGAAGATTCAGCGAATCACGTCGGCGGCATCCTTTAGCGGATTCCGGCGGCCGCATAGCAGAAACTATAGATACCGAAAGGCATAGAATGCAGCCTATTAAAGAAAACGCGGATGTGGTATTAGATACCAGCCGTTTAAATCCGCATGAATTAAAAAACCGGCTGAAAGAAATAATTTTTAAGGGCAAAAAAGTTCAGCTCAGCATAAATCTAATAGCTTTCGGGTTTAAATACGGTGTTCCCCCGGACATTGATATGGTTATAGATACAAGATTTTTACCTAACCCGCATTATGAACCCGGGCTTTCGGCAAAGACAGGGCTTGAAAAAGAGATAAAAGAGTATGTGCTTAAGGGCGCTCTTGCAAAAGAATTTGTAAAAAGATATCAGGATTTAATAAAATTTTTAATACCTAATTATGAAAAAGAAGGTAAAGCTTATTTTAATATAGGGGTGGGATGCACCGGAGGCAGGCACAGGTCGGTAGTTATTGCCGATGCTCTGGCGGATTTTATCCGGAACGCCGGTTATAGCGCCGGCAGGACTTACAGGGATATAGAGAAATGAGAGATATAGATAAGTTATGGAAATAGAGATACTTGTTGTTACTCACGGCAGGATAGCCGAGGAACTTATAAATACTTTAAAAATTATTATGGGGCCCGCGCCGGCTCTTGATTTTTTCCCTGTAAGAAAGGACCTGCCCGCCGAGCAGATAAAGAAAGATTATAAGAGGCTGACCGGAACAATACTTCAAAAAAAAGCATTGTTGATTTTAACGGACCTTCTGGGGGGAACTCCTACAAATATTTCTATGCCGCTACTTGAAAAAGATAATGTAGAGATAATTACCGGAGTAAATCTGCCTATGCTTATTAAAGCGGTACATAAAAGAAAATCGGTAAAAAATGTAAAAAAACTAGCGGAAATCTTAGAAACTGCCGGAAAAAAAAGTGTTTTGAACTGCCGGGATTACATAGACAGGTATTAATATATTATGACAAAAGTAATTTTCAGATTAGATGACAGGCTTATTCACGGGCAGGTTATAGAAGGGTGGGTGCATAACCTTGAATTGACGAGGATAGTCGTTGCATCCGAACGGGTTAAAAAAGACAAGGAGCTCAGCAAAATTTTAAAATTTTCTTCACCTGCTGAAATTAATGTAGTCATAGTGGGTATAAAAGAACTTGCCGATAAGATAGAAAGAGGCTATTTAAAAGAAGAAGACACAATTGTCCTTTTCGAAAAAGCAGAAGATGTTTTAATGCTTTTGGACAACGGCGCAGACATTAAATACCTGAATGTAGGGTGTCTGCACAGTAATAAAGATAAAAAACAGATCTGCCGCAACATAATTGCTTCAGAGCAGGATATAGAAGTTTTTAAAGATATAGATTCTATGGGAGTTACAATGGATACCAGGGCTTTGCCCCAGAATACCAAGATAAATCTCATGAAGGAAATTGACAAAAGTTAATGGCTGCTTTGCTTATTGTTTCAATATTAGGGGCTGTATTTTCAGCTGACTCAACCGCGATAGGGCAGATAATGATTTCCCGCCCGATTTTCTGCGGGCCGGTTATAGGGCTTATAATAGGAGATATAGAAACAGGGTTAAAGATAGGGATGCTTATGGAGCTTATATGGATTACTGTCGTTCCCATGGGGGTTTCGCTTCCTCCGGATTCATCGGTGGTAACTACAATTGCTACTTATCTTGCGGTCATTTTTCCCGGTAACATTCCGGGTAATATCCCGGGTAATATTCCCGCCGGAGGGCAGGAACATATTGTGTTTTATCTGCTCATGGCTATACCTATGGGGATACTCTTTAAAAAACTTGATATACTGCATCGTAAGTATAATTCATATTTTGTCTATAAGATGGAACAAAAAATTAATGAGGGGAAGTTCGGCTATATAAATAAAGCAATTTATTCAAGCGCCCTCTTTTTTATTTTAAAAGGATTTATATTTCTGATGGTAATTATTTTAACAGCTTCACTGGTTTTACCCGGGATATACAGGGTAATTCCCGGAAATATCAAAGATTCAATGAATCTGCTTTTTTATATACTTCCGGCGGTGGGATTGGGCACGGCAATGACGACATTTTTCTTTAAAAAATCAAGGCGTTTAAGAAATGAAAAAATTAAATAAAATATTTCTAAGGTCATTTATGCTGCAGGCTGTATGGAATTACGAGACTATGCAGACTATGGGGTTTTTATATGCGCTCTATCCTTCATTTAAAAAGATATATACGGATAAAAATGATCTTAAGGATACTTTTAGAAGACATATGGATTATTTCAACACCCATCCCTATATGGCTCTTTTTGTTATGGGCGATATCTTAAGGCTGGAGGAAGAATATGCTCAGGGGGGCAAGACCTTAGACGAAATATCGTTAATAAAAAAACAGCTCGGCGGGCCGCTGGCAGCTCTTGGCGATAAAATTTTCTGGTCAACATGGAGGCCGTTAATGGGGCTCGTCGGGGTAATCGGAACGATGTTTATTTATAAATGCTGCCGCAATATCCCCCTTTGGATAATACCCGCGGGATTTTTAATTATATATAACGCGCCGGTCATTTATTTTAAATATAGGGCGCTTAAATCGTCGTATTGTGCCCGAACGGATATAGTTATTACTTTAAAAAAGATAAATAGCAACATTTTAATAAAATATCTACCTGTTTTCGGGTTGACACTTATAAGCATTATTCTTATTATGGCGCTGTTTATATATGAAAGTCAGGGTTACGGCTGGTATCTTCTGGGAGGAACGGTATTTACGGTTATCGCAAGAAGCGCCTTTAAGTTATCGGCTACGAGGCTTGTATATCTTATAACCCTCATAGTTATTGCGGGAAATTTAATATTTAAAGGTATAGGTTATTAAAGGACAAAAAATTTGGAAAGAAGAAAATATACAATACTAAATAAACAGGGAATACATACCCGCTCGGCAGCTACCATAGTCAAGCATATGTCTGACTTTGAATCTTCGATAAAGATAAGAAAAGACAACCATGAAGTTGACGGAAAAAGCATCATGGGAATATTAACTCTTGCCGCCCGGAAAGGGTCTGAGATAGTTGTGGAGGCCCATGGCAGGGATTCAAAATTGGTTCTTGATAAGATGCAAGAGATTATAGAAAACAAATTTTGGGAAGATGACAATTAATAAAGTGAAAAAAATGAAATTTAAAGGCATACCTGCTTCGGAAGGCATAGCCATAGGCAGAGCTTATCTTATGGCGGCAGACTCCTATTGCGTTATTAAACGAAATATTGAATACCATCAGGTTAAAAAAGAGGTATCAAGGTTCAAGGACGCTATTGATGAGGCGGAGAAAAACTTTGAGAAACAGCACAAAATAGTGGTTGAGGATATAGGAAAAAAATATGCCAATCTTTTTGATGCTTATATGTTGATTTTAAAAGATCCGATTTTTTACAAGGGGATTATAAAAATTATTAAATCCGAAAAAGTAAACGTAGAGTATGCTCTGCAGAAAGTTATTGACGATATAACGAAAAGCTTTAAGATGATGGATGATCCGTATATGAAAGACCGGGTGCACGATGTGCAGGATGTAGGAAATAAAGTTATGGGATTTTTGCTGGGCTCCGGCAAAAAGAGTTTAAAGGATATACAGACAAGAAAAATAATAGTAGCCCATATGCTTCATCCGTCCGACGCTGTAGATATTAAAAAAGGTAAATCCATAGGTTTTGCTACGGATTTAGGGGGCAAAACTTCTCACATAGTTATAATGGCTGAATCCCTCGGCATACCGGCGGTGGTTGGGTTAAAAAGTTTTTCGTCAAAAGTTTCTCCGGGAGACCTTGTGATAATTGACGGAACCAGGGGCATAGTTTATGTAAATCCCGATACCGATACCATAAGAAGTTATCGGAGCGAGAAAAAAGAGCTTGATAAAATTTTCAGGGAACTTATCAAACTTACGGACAAGCCGGCAGTGACTAAATGCGGTCAAAAGATAAGTCTGGCAGCTAATATTGAAGATGTTGAAGAAGTAGATAATGTTAAAAATTACGGCGCCGACGGCATCGGACTTTACCGTACCGAGTATATGTATTTAAACAGATTTAATCTTCCCGAAGAAGAAGATATATTTAAAAAGATTAAGGGGGTAGTTGAAAATATAAGCCCCGCGCCTGTGGTGGTGAGAATCGTTGATATAGGCGCTGATAAAGTTTCAAAACAGCTGAAAATAGATGTGGAAAAAAACACTTTTATGGGGTTAAGGGGAATAAGGCTCTGCCTTGCCCATCCCATAATACTTACTGTCCAGCTTAGAGCGATACTCAGAGCTTCAAAGTTCGGTAATCTTTCTATAATGTATCCTATGATTACGGATGTTTCGGAAATAGAAGCAGCCAATGAAATATTAAAATCCGTAAAAGAGGAACTGGACGCAGAGGGGATAGAATACAATAAAAATTTAAAGGTGGGTGTGATGATTGAAACTCCGGCCGCCGCATTGGATATAGATTATATAGCGCCCCGCGTTGATTTTGTAAGCATAGGAACCAATGATTTAATTCAATATACGCTGGCCGTGGCCAGGGACACCGAGTCGGTTGCGTATCTTTACAATCCGGCAGATATATCCGTGATAAAACTTATTAACCGGATAATTTACGGGGCTAAAAAGAGCGATAAATGGATAAGCATGTGCGGCGAGATGGCTGCCAATACCCTTTATACCGAGCTGCTTATAGGTATGGGGTTAAGGAAATTTTCAATGACAGCTTCCTATATTCCAAAGGTAAAACAGATAATATTGGGAACTACAGTTGAGAAATGTGAAAAACTTCTTGAAAAGGTTAAAGAAATTCACGATACGAACGATATAATTAAAGAGCTGCAGGAAAGCCGCAATAAAGTAGTTGAAAAGTAGTGAAAAATTTTACAGTCATTGCTCATATTGACCATGGTAAATCCACGCTTTGCGACAGGGTGCTTGAATTGACCGGAGATTTGATAAAAGGGGGGCACCGGGATATTATACTTGACTCAATGCCCCTGGAACGCGAGAGAGGTATAACCATAAAGGCCAAGGCGGTGCGCATAAATTTTAAGGGGGAGATACTTAATATGGTAGATACCCCGGGCCATGTTGATTTTTCATATGAGGTTTCCCGCTCTCTTTCTGCCTGCGAAGCCGCGGTGCTTGTAGTAGATGCTTCCCAGGGGATAGAGGCGCAGACCGTTGCCAATCTTGAAAATGCTAAGAAAAACAATCTGCATATTATACCGGTCTTAAATAAGATAGACCTTCCCGCCGCTCAGCCGGACCGGGTAGAGGAGGAACTGCAGGCGCTGTTAGAAATTAACGAGGAAATTTTAAAGGTCAGCGCCAAAACCGGTGAAGGAGTAGAAGAACTTCTTGAAAAGATAGTCAGGGAAACTCCGAATCCGCAATCGCTGACCGGGAAGAAAGCTTCTGCCATTGTTTTTGATTCGGTCTTTGACCCTTACAAAGGGGCCATAGCTTACATAAGAGTTACCGGCGGCGAGTTTCGGGCCAATGCAAAGATTAAGTTTTTTTCCAACAATGTAAACTACGACATAAAAGAACTCGGGTATTTCGGTGTTGAAAAAGTTCATTCCGTCAAAAAATTAAAAGACGGAGAAATAGGGTATATGGCTACCGGGATGAAAGATTTAAGGAATCTTAAAGTCGGGGATACAATAACCCTAAAAGAAGGGGGCATTGAAAAACCTCTCCGGGGTTTCAGGGAACCCAAACAGTTTGTCTTTGCCGGGCTTTACCCGATAGATAACGCTGAATATCCGAAATTAAAAAAAGCGCTCGATAAACTTCAGATTAACGATACTTCTTTTACCTATCACCCTGAGGATTCTCCGAGCCTGGGCCCGGGGTTCAGATGCGGGTTTTTAGGTATCCTGCATATGGAGATAATAAAAGGAAGGCTTTCAGACGAATACGGGATTGAAATTGTGGTGACCAGGCCCCAGGTAGAATATATAGTTGACGGCAGGCATATAGACAGCCCCATAGATTTTCCGTCAACCGGCTACGAAAAGGTTAAAGAACCCTATGTAGAGTGTACGGTTATAACTCCGGATGATTATATGGGAAATATATTTGAACTTTTCGAGACCAGTTACGGCATTTATGTCCAGATGAGATATATAAACCCGCAGAGAGTTATTTTAAAATACGAACTGCCTTTAAGAGAGATGGTAGAAGAATTTTACAGCCAGTTAAAATCCTGCAGCCGCGGGTATGCCACGCTTGATTACAGTCATATAGGTTACAGGGATTCCAAACTCGTAAAACTGCAGATTCTTGTAAATAACAACGAGATAGAAGGTTTTTCTTCAATAATGACAAATGAGGAGGCCAAACGCCGCGGAATAGAAATTTTAAGGACGCTGAAAAAAGCTATCCCCAAACATCAGTTTAAAATTCCGCTCCAGGCAAAGGTAGGCAAAAATATAACTGCGAGGATGGATATACCGGCTCTCAGGAAGAACGTCACCGCCGGACTTTACGGGGGAGACATAACCCGGAAAAGAAAGGTGCTTGAAAAACAGAAGAAAGGAAAGAAAAAGATGAAAATGATAGGGAGAGTAAGCATTCCGCCGGATGTATTTATGAAGGTTAAAAGTTATGGAGATTAAGCTTTTATATATTACCGTAGCAATAATAATTCTAAAGTATGTATCAGGGTGGGGAGTAAAAAAATACAAAAAAGGTTTTTTAAAGAAATTCTTCACGGAATTAAAAGAATGGATGAATGCCGGACTTTGGGCTGTTGTAATAGCTCTCTTTGTAATGTCTTTTATAGTCCAGGCCTTTAAGATACCGTCGGGCTCCATGGAAGACACGCTTTTAATAGGAGATCATCTTTTTGTAAATAAATTTATTTACGGATTAAGGATACCTTTTAATAAAGAAAAAAGATTTTTAACGTTTAAGAAACCAAAGAGAAAAGATATAGTTGTTTTTGAATATCCAAAAGACCCATCCATTGATTATATAAAAAGGTGTATAGGACTGCCCGGAGAAACTGTTTTAATTAAGGATAAAGAGGTATATATAAACGGCGAAAAGCTTGATGAACCGTATGTATATCATAAAGACCCTAATATCTATCCCGACGAACCGTATATTTCAGACAGCCGGCGCAGGAGAGATAATTTCGGGCCGGTAATAATTCCCGACGGCGAATATTTTATGATGGGGGACAACCGCGATTTTTCTTCTGATTCAAGGTTCTGGGGGCCGCTTCCGTGGAAATATGTCAAAGGGGAGGCACTGCTTAATTACTGGCCGCCGTCGCGGATAGGGATTTTAAAATAAATTGATTGAAGATAAGGTCATAGCCGCCGATATTGGAGGAACTTATACGGAGGTCGGCTTTATTGATAAGGGGTATACTGTCATTGACCGTTTTAAGTATAAAACTTTACCCACACTTGAAGAAAATCAAAATTTAATAAAAGAAAAAGCTGATGAATTTGACGGCCGGAAGTTATCTCCTGTCGGAATTTCGGTAAGCGCTTTGTTGAGTCCTGACCGCAGCCGGCTGATTTATGCGCCGAATTTAGGCTGGACGGATATTGACCTTAGTCCGATGGCTGATTTTTTTAACCGGGACTGTGACTTTATAAACGACGGTAACGCCGCCGGCCTGTGGAACTATCTCCATAACGGCGAAAAAGCATTAAAAAGCATTAGTGTAATGCTGGGCACGGGGGTAGGGGGGTGCGTTATGATAAACGGTGAACCTGTTTACGGGGCGGGAGAAATAGGCCATATTATACTTGATTTTAACGGGCCTCAATGTTCATGCGGTTCCCGGGGGTGTCTGGAAAGTTCGATAGGGGCAAATAACCTTCCGGCGCGAGTAAAAGAATGGACCGGGTTGGATATTAAAAATACGGAAGAGCTTTTCAGGCTTGCAGGCGAGGGGAACGATAAAGCGCTGCAGAGCTGGAAGAAGGCCGGCGAAATGCTGGGGTATGCGCTGTCGGATATGGTTAAACTTATAGCGGTAGAAGAAATAATCATTGGCGGCGGAGTCGCAGGCGGTGCGCAATATTTTTCAGAGAGCTTAAAAAAGACTGTAAAACAAAATGTTATGTCAGGGACTTTTGATCTTCCTGA
>JAQICQ010000218.1 GCA_027858455.1 Elusimicrobiota bacterium
GAAGACAGGGAAGTTAAACGGACTTTCAGAAAATATGCCGGGCAGTGCAGTTGCCCGCCTAATTTTCCGATATGCCGCTGCGGAGCTAAAGATATTCGCCCGAGAGTTAAAATTCTTAAAGAATCGGGGTTGCGCCCTTCAAAAAAGGAAGTTGAAAATAATCCTTCTTCGCGGAGCGCTCATCTACGGGTATGCCAAATAGAGGAAACTAATGAATAAAAGGCCTGTAAAAGGATATATATATTGTGGGTTGTTTATCTTTTTATTTATGTTTTTTATTACATGGCAGAGGGTAACCATAGTGCGTACGGGGTATAAAGTATCCGAGTTTAAGAATGATTTAAGGAAGTCCCGGATAAGGAATCAGATACTTTTAAAAAGATACAGTGAAGAAGCTTCCCTTAATGATATACACGAACGCGCGGTAAAAAAATACAGCATGAGGTTGCCCATGATAAAAAACTGCGGCAGAGTTGTACTTAAAGAGAATGTTTCAGGCGGGGAAGGGACAGTTACCGAATCTGTGGCTTCTTTTTTAAAGAAAATTTTTGGTCCCGGAAAAGCTCAGGCAAAATAAAAGGTGAAAATTAAGCATAGAATCATAATATTGATGGTCGGGATTTTTGTGCTGTTTGCCGGGTTAGGAGTTCGTCTTTTTTTTGTTCAGGTACTCGGGCATAAAAAGTATAGTTCTATGGCAGGAGATATTTATAATTTACAAGTTACCAGGAGCGCCCCCGAACGCGGGGAAATAGTTGACCGGAACGGAGAAAAACTCGCAGTAAACCGCCATATCTATTCTGTAGGTATAAATTCCGTCCACTCGAAAATAAGTCCTTCTATGATATCCGATCTTGCAGCGGCAACGGGGAAAAAAAGCAGTGTTATACGGGCACTTTTAAAAAAACATAAGGGAAGATTTGTGTGGATTACCCGCCGGATGCCGCCAGACAGGGCAGATTCCTTAAAAAAATATTCAACAGACGGGCTTGTGATAACCCGCGGTAATTCCAGGTTATATCCTATGTCTCCTTTAGCCTCCAGGATAGTCGGCTGCGTCGGGATAGACAACCAGGGCCTTTCCGGGCTTGAATTTAACTTTGACCGGGAAATTAAAGGCCCCCGGCTGACTCAGCGTTTTTCACGCGACGCGAAAGGGAATTTAATATCACGCGATTTTTCTACAATTTCAAAAGAGCCGGCCGCGATAAAACTTACCATTGACAGTAATTTACAGAGTATAGCGTATTTAGAATTAAAAGAGGGGTATAAAAAATTTAAACCAAGATGGGGAATAGCAGTAATACAGGATCCGTCCAACGGAGAGATTCTGGCCATAGCCGAATATCCCGGATATGACTCAAACAGCGGTATTCCGGCTGATATCAGCAGTTTAAAAAATAAAGCGGTTTCTCATATATTCGAACCCGGCTCTACTTTTAAAATAGTAACTGCCGCTGCGGCATTACAGGAAAAAGTAATAACAAAAAATGAAATGCTAAATTGCGAAAACGGGGAATATACTGTAGGTGGTTTTCCTATACGGGATTTTGAGCCGTACAGTGAATTAAGTTTTATAGATGCCATAGTCCACTCGTCAAATATAGGCCTGGCTAAAATAGGGGAGAGGCTTGGAAAAAAGATGCTTTATAAATATGCGCGTGATTTCGGCTTCGGCAACTTTACCGGAATCCGTCTGCCCGGCGAGGTGAGGGGTATCTTGAGAAAGCCGGACAGATGGTCAGGCACCAGCCTTTCCCGTATATCTTTCGGGCAGGAGATAGGAGTAACCGCTATTCAGCTTGCCGGTATGTTTTCAACTATAGCAAACGGGGGTGTATTATACGAACCGCGTATAGTTAAAAGCATGGAAACAGGTGACGGGGTAAGAACTTTTGATCCGCTTCCGATAAGAAGAGTGGTAAGTGAAGAAGTTGCTTCTGATATTGCCGGCATATTGCAGGAAGTGGTTAAAAGAGGATCGGGAGTCAGGGGGCAGGTTAATGGATATAAAACCGCGGGAAAGACCGGAACCGCTCAAAAGTTTAATCCCGAGACTTTTACTTACGCCAAGAATAAATATGTAGCGCTCTTCGGCGGTTTTGTTCCCGCCGAAGATCCTAAATATACAATAGTGGTTATATACGATGAACCGGATGAAAGCCTTTACTGGGGAGGGTATGTAGCGGCGCCTGTATTTTCAAAAATTGCCGAGGCTGCGTTAAGCTACCAAAATGTGCCCCCCGGGGGAGCTATGTAAGATGAAACTATCTGAATTCTTTAAATTTTATGGATATATTTCAACGGATGCCGTCCCGGAGATAGATATAAGTAATATATCAACGCATTCCGGTTCAATTAAAAAAGGCGGATTGTTTTTTGCGTTTATGGGGGAAAAAAGAGACGGTATGGATTTTTTAGCCGAAGCTAAAAATAACGGAGCGGTTGCCGCTGTTTCTTTAAAGAGGCCGGCAAATTCCGCTTTGCCTGTAATAATCGTTGAAGATATGAGGCTGGCACTGTCAAGATGGTCTGCGGCCCTGTATGGTTTTCCGGCGGACGAACTAAACATAACCGGGGTTACAGGAACAAACGGCAAGACAACAATTACCAATTTAATCTATAAAATACTTTCTTCAAAGAGAGAGACGGGCCTTATTGGAACTTCGGGATACCGTTACGGCAAGATTACCGGAAAATTCCGAATGACTACTCCGGAGCCGCATGAACTGCACTATATATTTAGAAAAATGGCAGAAGCAGGAATAGAGGATGTGGTTATGGAAGTCTCATCACATGCGTTGGTTCTTATGAGGGTAGAAGATATAAAATTTAATGCGGCGATATTTACAAATTTAACCAGGGACCATCTTGATTTTCATCGCAATTATGAGAATTATTTCAACGCAAAATTAAAGTTATTCAGTTTGTTAAAAGATGACAGATCTCCGGCAATAATAAATATTGACGATAAATACGGACGGAGAATAGCCGGACATATCGGCTCGAAAAAAGCAATAAGCTATGCAATTGACAGAAAAGCCGATTACAGAGCAACAGTAGACAATATAGGTATAAATGGAAGCAGGTTTAAATTAAAGATAGGTTCGGGAACAGGTTCGGAAAAAAATCGGGATTTAGATATGAAATTAATAGGAAAATTTAATATATATAATGTCCTTGCCGCGATCGCCCGGGCAGTAGAAGGAGGAATAGATATGGAAAAAGCATGTGAAATAATATCAAAGGCCGAACCCGTAAAAGGCCGTTTGGAAATAGTAGAAAAAAATAAGAAAGAAAACAGAAGGGTGATTATCGATTACGCCCATACGCCGGATGCTCTGGATAATGTATTATTAACTCTTAAAAGTATGACCGTCGGCCGTCTTATATGCGTCTTTGGATGCGGCGGTGACCGGGACCGGGCTAAAAGACCCCTGATGGGGAAAGTAGCCGGCATATATGCTGACAAGGTTTATCTGACTTCGGACAATCCCCGGAGTGAAGACCCGGTAAAGATACTGCTGGATATTGAACTGGGAATCAGAAAGACCAAGGCGCCATATATTGTAATTCCCGACCGGGAAGAAGCAATAAAAAAAGCTCTGGCTGAATCCGGACCGGACGACGCTGTTCTTATTGCCGGAAAAGGCGACGAAGAATTTCAGATTATTGGAGATGAACAAATCCCGTTTTCTGACCGGGAAATTGCCGGGAAATATATGTAAAAGTGGAACCGACTTCCTTAAAAAAAATAGCTTTTTGGGCCGGGGGCAAGTTAAATGCCGAAGGGGGTTTTATTATTGATAATGCGGTGATAGATTCCCGCAAAGCCGGTCCCGGCAGTCTCTTTTTTTGTTTTAAAGGAAAAACATATGACGGTCACAAATATTGCGGACAGGTTAAAAAGCAGGGCGGATATAGTGTGGGAGAGAAAGAGTTTTGCGATATTACAGTTGAATCAACTAAAAAAGCTTTGGGCAGATTAGCAAAGGGATATATAAAAAATAAAAATTGTAAAGTTATTGCAGTTACAGGTTCGGCGGGAAAGACTACTACGGTGCGAATAATTGAAAACATATTTAAAGAGTTAAAAGAAACAGTGGCTACGCCTAAAAATTTCAATAACCATATAGGTCTGCCGTTGACACTGCTTGAGGCTGAAAATTCTACAGAGTATTTAATAACAGAGATGGGAGCAAACCATAAGGGCGAAATAAAATATCTGGCCGGTATTGCCGGCCCGTCCGCAGGGGTAATTACAAATATAGGAAATGCGCATATAGGATATTTTAAAAATAAAGAAGAGATATTAGAGACAAAAGTTCAGCTTGCCGAATACGTCAATAAAAAAGGCGGGCAAATAATTTATAACTATGATGATGACGCCTTGAGAAACAAATGTTCCGGCTTTGAAAGATCTGTGGGGTTTGGGTTTTCAAAAGGCGCTGATTTACAGGCTGAAATAATCACAAAAGATAAAGAAGGCACAACTTTTAAAGTTGATAAAAAAGAGTTTCGGTTAAATATCCCGGGCGCATTTAATGTTTCCAATGCTCTTGCGGCGCTTGCTGTAAGCCGTATCGAGAAAATCAGCGACAAAATTTCGGCAAAAGCATTAAGAGAAATTAAGTTGCCGAAGCACAGGATGGAAAAAGTTACCGCAGGGCGGTTTGAAATCATAGACGATGCTTATAATGCTAATCCCGAATCGGTAAAAATTTTCTTAAAGGAGATATCAGAACTTTATCCCGGCCGTGAAATTATAGCGGTAATAGGCCGGATGAGAGAACTTGGGGAGTTTGCCGAGGAGCTGCATTATCAAACAGGTAAGTTTATAGGCGGACTTCATAATGTTAAAAATTTTCTTGCCACCGGATATTTTAAAAAGGTCATGGTTAAAGGAGCAGTAGACGGAGGTTTAAGCAAAGAGAAAATAAAACAATTCAGCAGCATACGGCAAGCGGCCGGAATTATAAAGAAAATATACGGGGAAAGATCCCTGATTGTTTTAAAAGCTTCAAGGCTCCAAAAGCTTGAAAAGATTATAGAAGAATTAGGTAAAGAAAAAGGAGAATAGCGCAATGTTGTATCATATGCTATATGGTTTAAAAGAAGTATTTTCACCCTTTAATGTAGTTCAGTATATAACGTTCAGAACCGCGGCAGCTTTTATAACGGCGCTTTTGATTAATTTTTTAATTGCTCCGAAAATTATTAGGTTTCTCATAAAAAAGAAAAAGTTGCAGGTAATAAGGGAGGACGGACCTTCTACTCATTTTAAAAAAGAAGGAACCCCGACAATGGGGGGGATAATAATTATTTTTTCATTGCTTTTTTCCGTCTCTATGTGGGGAAGGCTGAATAACCGGTTCATCTTAATACTTATTGCCGCTACTGTCTGTCTGGGTCTTTTAGGATTTTTGGATGATTATATAAGCGTATATAAAAAAAAGTCCGAAGGGCTGAGTCCTGCGTTTAAGTTGGGATGGCAGCTGGTTTTTGCTTTGGGTATTGCGGTTTACTTTTACTTTTTCCCGACCTTTGATTCTCAACCGTACTCTGTTATACTGCCATTTTTAAAAAACACTTTCATTAATTTAGGTTCTGTCTATATCCTCTTTGTTATTTTAACTGTAATAGCAACTTCAAATGCAGTTAATATTACAGACGGCCTCGACGGCCTGGCCATAGGAGGTATTATATTTGCGGCAATTACTTATGCGGTGCTTGCCTACATAGCCGGAAATGTAGAATTCAGCAGTTATCTTTTTTTGCCGTATGTTAAAGGCGCAGGAGAGATAACTGTTTTTCTGGCAGCTCTGGCTGGCGCTGGTTTTGGGTTTTTGTGGTATAATATTTTTCCTGCCCGTGTTTTTATGGGAGATACTGCTTCGTTATTTATGGGCGGGGTCATAGGAATTACGGCTATCATAATAAAACAGGAAATTCTTCAGCTTGTGGTAGGGGGGGTGTTTTTAGCAGAGATAGTTTCTGTGGCTTTACAGGTTATATATTTTCGGATAAAGGGAAAAAGATTATTTAAAATGGCGCCGCTGCACCATCATTTTGAGTTGAAAGGCTGGAGCGAGCCCCAGATAGTAATAAGATTCTGGATTATAGCGATAATGCTTGCCTTTGCGGCGCTTGCAACATTAAAACTAAGGTAGAACAGGGAAGAGAAGACTGTCTAATATTATAAAATGATAAAAAGGGAATATAAAGACAAAAAAATACTTATAGCCGGCATGGCCCGCAGCGGCCGGGCGGCATTCGCACTCCTTGCCGAGCAAGGAGCTGAAATTAACGGCTATGATATAAGAAAGAATAAAACTCTCCGGGCAGAGGGCAGTTGCCCAGAATTATTAAGCCAAAAAGATCCCGGCCTGGTTGATGTAAGCAGTTATGATTTAGTTGTTATCAGCCCCGGAGTAAAGAAAAATAATAAAATAATTGTACATGCCCGGGAGCTGGGGATACCGGTAATCAGCGAATTAGAGGTCGCGCTGAGCGTACTGCCCCCGGTAAAGATTATCGCTGTCACCGGGACAAACGGAAAAACAACGACAGCTAAGATTATAGAATTTCTTACCGGAGGAATATTGGCCGGCAACGTTGGTACTCCGCTTACATCCGTAGTTAAAGATATAAAAAGAGACGACCTTCTTATCCTGGAAGTATCAAGTTACCAGATTCCGTTTTCGCCTTCGCTCTCGCCGGATGTAGCAGTCTTATTAAATATTTTTCCTGAGCATCTGGATTGGCACGGGGGATATGATAATTATATAGCAGATAAGCTTCTTCTGTTCCGGAGACAGACGCCCGGTCAGGCAGCTGTATTAAACGACAACATAAGAAAAACTCATCAGGAACTGATTGAAACAATAAAATCCCGTAAAATTTTCTTTTCTTTTAGAAAAAAGGCTTTTAGAGAAAAAAAAATTAAAGGAACCTATATAAAAGATAAAAATATATATTATAAGAACAATTCAGATCCGCAGTTTTTAATGGCCGCAGACAAATACAAACTAAAAGGACTGCATAATTTAGAAAATTTAATGGCTGCCGTTCTTGCCGTCAGGCTTATCGGGATAAAAAAGCTCCCCCGGATATCGGGTTTCCCTGTACCCGCCCACCGGCTTGAAGAGGTAGCTGAAATTAACGGGGTTCTATATATTAATGATTCTAAAGCTACAAATATGGATTCGGTTTACCGGGCGGTAACCAGCCTGGAAGGGCCGGTTATCCTACTTGCCGGCGGTCGCTCAAAAGATATTATGCATCCCGGACTTAAGAACGCTGTCCGGAAAAATGTAAAAAAAATAATATTGTTCGGAGAAAACCGGCATGAGCTAAAAAAATATTTTAATACTGTGTTCGAAAAAAAGTCCGGAACTCTTAGAGAAGCCGTTAAGAAGGCTAAACAAATGGCGGTAAAGGGGGATACGGTATTGTTGTCTCCGGGCGGCTCAAGTTTTGATGAGTTCAAAGATTACAGAGACAGGGGCAATAAATTTAAAAAATGGGTAAAAGAATGAGACGCGGTAAAGCAAAAGGAGAGATTGACTATATATTACTCAGTACTGCGGTAATGCTGATTATTATAGGTACTGTTATGGTTTTTAGCTCGTCGGCTATCATGGCCGGGGAGAGATATAACAATATGTATTTTTTCATCTTCCGCCGTTTTATATGGGTGATTTTAGGAAGTTTTGTATTTGTTATGGGCCTAAAAGTAGATTATAAAAAATGGGTTAAATTATCCCGCCTTGCGTTACCGCTGGTTTTAATATTGTGTATATTGGTTCTGGTACCGGTTATAGGGCATTCGGTCGGCGGCGCGCGCCGCTGGATTAGACTGGGAGGTGTGGGGTTTCAGCCATCGGAACTTGTTAAAATAGTTGTGGTCTTTTACCTTGCTTCAGTTTTGGACAGGAAATTCTCCAAAGTTAAAGATTCATTTAAGGAAATAATACCGCCTCTTGTAATTGTGTCTATAATAATTATCCTTATATATAATCAACCGGATTTTGGTTCCGCGGCAATAATTTTTTTAATTACAGGAGTGATGCTTTTTCTCGGGGGGGTTAAATTTAAAAAAATTTTTATCGGCTTGATTTCAATTATACCGTTTATTGTTTATGCATTGTTGAATTATCAGTACAGAAGGGAAAGGCTCTTTAGCTTTTTAAATCCGTTTGAAGACATGTATGACACTGGATATCAGCTTGCTCACAGTATCATTGCATTGGGAGACGGGGGGATTAAAGGTGTCGGCCTTGGCGCGGGGTATCAAAAACTTTTTTTTATACCTGAAGTTCATACGGATTTTGTCTTTGCTATTGTAGGGCAGGAGATGGGGTTTATAGGAACTATTTTTGTTATACTGCTTTTTGCCGTTTTTAGTTTCCGGGGGTTTAGAATCTCAATAAAGCAGAAAGAGTTTATAGGGAAGTTAATCGCAGCCGGATTAGTCTTTTTAATTATAATTCAGGCTATATTAAATATGGGGGTGGTATCCGGGTGTCTGCCCACTAAGGGTTTGCCGCTGCCATATTTAAGTTTTGGGGGTACATCGCTTATATCTAATATGTTCGCGCTTGGTGTATTATTGAATATTTCAAAGAGCGTGGAGTAAGAGAGGTTTATATGAAAAATATTTTATTGACGGTCGGAGGAACGGGAGGACATATATATCCCGGTTTAGCGCTTGCCAATAAACTTTTAGAAAGAAATCCCGGTTATTCGTGCAGTTTTATCATAGATAAAAAACCGATTGTAGAATCAATATTTAATAAGAAAGGTTTCCGGACTTACCGGATTGACGCGGCACCTTTTCCCCGCAATAAATTCTGGCATATTATTAAGTTTCTGTATATAAGTCTTAAAGGTTTTTTAATGTCTCTCTTACTGTTAAAACGCAAAAAACCGGATATTATAGTGGCGTTCGGGGCTTATATATCAGTTCCGGTGGTGATTGCGGCTTATGCTCTTAAAATTCCGGTTATACTCCATGAACAGAACTATCTTCCGGGAATGGCTAACAGGTTCCTGAGTTTTATGGCTTCTAAAATAGCTATCTCTAATTCTATAAGTATGAAACATTTTCCGCCGGAAAAGACAACACTTACCGGAAATCCGGTAAGAAAAGAATTGTTTGAAGTTAATAAAGAAGATGCGCTTGAATATTTTAATTTTGACAAAGATAAGACTACCATATTAATTTTTGGGGGTTCCCAGGGGGCAATGAGTATTAATCAGTCCGTATATTCCCTGATGCCTTATCTTGAATCTTTAAGAGAGTCTATACAGATAATCCATATATGCGGCGGTAAGCTGGGAAAACAGGTGTTGGACGAATATAACAAGTATGATTTAAAGGCTTTAGTTTATAACTATTTAGAAAGAATGGATTACGCATATAAGTTAGCCGATATTGTAGTTGCCCGGGCCGGAGCTACTACTATAGCTGAAATATCGGCATTAGCAATACCGACTATATTTATTCCATATCCCCATGCCGCGTCACGCCATCAGTATTTTAATGCTCGTCCTATATGCGACCGCGGGCTGGCAATTTGTTATCCGGAAGAAAAATTGTCGGGAGCGGGCCTGGCTGTAAGGCTTGTCCCTCTGATCGAGGATAAAGAGCGCCGCAGAAGACTGGTTGCCGGCTATAAAAAATATCAGGATAAATATAAAGGCGCCTCCGGCCGGCTTGCGGAACTTGTAGGAGAATATTTGTAAAGATGTTTAAGAAAATCGAGAAAATATATTTTGTGGGTATCGGCGGGAGCGGGATGTGCGGCATTGCCGAGGTTCTCTTAAATCTTAAATATGATGTGTCGGGGTCGGATTTAAAAGAAAGCTCTAATGTTAAGCGTTTAAAAGGGCTGGGCGCAAATATTAAAATAGGCCACAGTGAAAGTAATTTAAATACTCCTCATGTAGTTGTTGTTTCATCGGCCGTAAATGAAAGCAATCCGGAAGTTAGAAAGGCAAGAAAGTTAAATATACCGGTTATCCCCCGCGCGCAGATGCTTGCTGAACTAATGAGGCTTAAATATGCGTTATGTGTTGCGGGGACTCACGGAAAAACCACCACTACTTCAATGATAGGCTTAATCCTGTCTAATGACGGGATGGACCCGACAGTGGTAATCGGGGGGATACTTAAAAATTTAGGTTCCGGGGTAAAATTAGGCGACGGTGAATTTATGGTTGCCGAAGCAGATGAGAGCGACGGTTCGTTTTTGTATTTCTCGCCTACCATAAGCATAGTTACTAATATTGATAATGATCACCTGATTCATTACGGCAGTATGGATAATCTTAAAGATACTTTTGTGAAATTCTTAAACCGTGTCCCGTTTTACGGCTTCTCCGTACTTTGCGCCGATGACGAAAATATACGCGAGATTTTGCCTCAGTTAAACTGTCCGTATAAAACTTACGGTATAAACGCTAATAATGATTATGTCGCTTGTGATATTGAGTTAACATCGGAGGATTCAAGATATGACATAAAAAAAGATAACGGAATCATAGGCAGCATAGTTGTAAATCAGCCGGGTATGCACAACGTATTAAATTCACTGGCTGCGGTAGTTACCGGATTAGAAATAGGGATAGATTTTAAAATTATTAAAAACGCAATTGGCAAATATGGCGGAGTAGGAAGGCGTCTGGAAAAAGTAGATTCCCTTAATGGTGTATATGGATATGACGATTATGCGCATCATCCGACAGAGATAAAGATGTCGGCAGACAGCCTTCGGAGAATATATCCGGACAATCGGATAGTTGCTGTTTTTCAGCCGCACCGCTATACCAGGACCAAGGATCTCTACAAGGAGTTTCCCGAAAGCTTTAATGCTGTTGATAAAGTATTTATAACTCATATATATCCGGCCGGTGAAAATCCCATAAAAGGTGTCTCGGGGGGATTAATAGCAAGTGAATTTAAAGATAAGAATAAAGGTGAATACTGTGAAACGATGGAAGATGTAAATAAGAAGCTAAAAAAGCAACTCAGGGCCGGTGATGTATTTATTACCTTTGGCGCGGGAAATATAGACAGATTACATCAAGATTTAAAAGAAAGTTGAAAAGATTAAAGTCAGCAGATATGGGGAAGTATTCGGGGTTCGGCTGCGGGGGGGTGGCAGGCAGTCTTTATGAGCTTGATAATTTAGATGAACTAAGAGAAACCATAGGTTATCTAAAATCAAGGGGAAGGAGTTATTACATACTTGGTAAAGGTTATAATACTTTAATAAAAGAGGGGAAAATACACCGGGATATAATAACGCTTAAAAATGATTTTACAAAGATTTCCGCGCGCGGCTGTTTTTT
>JAQICQ010000188.1 GCA_027858455.1 Elusimicrobiota bacterium
ACTATTAACTGGACATGGGCTAATGTGGCAAGCGAGACGGGTTACAGAATAAAATATGCAACAGATACAACGACTTTAGTTAAAGAATTAGATAAAGATATAACTGTCTGGCCAGAAACCGGATTAACGATAAATACTTCATATTTCAGAGTGATTGTTGCAACAAATTCCGTGGGTGAAAGCGGACTTTCGGACGCCGCCACAACATGGACTCTATCTAATCCTCCGGTAACATTTGCTTTTAACAGCGTTACAAAAAGTACCGCTGGGATAACCTGGGCGCCCAACAATAATCCAAACTATACCAGATACGGCCTGGCAAAGTCCACGGACAGTTCATTTAGCGTGGCAGTAGATACATTTGTCACGCTTTCTGATAATCTTACCGATACTACGACTGTGGCTTATAATTTAAATTCAGGTGCAACTTATTATTTCAGGGTCTGGGCTTATAACGGTGAGGGTATAATGTCAGATTACATACAAAAATCTACCCGCACTTGGGCAGTAGATATAAGAATAAACGAAGTGTCGTATTTAGGCAGTTCGGATTGGGTAGAAATATACTGTATTGACGACGGAAATAGCGGAAATGGTGTTGATATTTCTTCCTATGTATTAACGGACGAGGACGTTACACCGGATCCGCAGGTAAGCACTTATACGGCTGTTACGATAACAACAGGCGAATATGCGGTGGTTTACAATTCAGTTTACAGCACAAAGACCGAATCTTCTTCATCTGATGACAAAAACAATAACGGCATATTTGATATTTATATTGACTGGGGAGGATTCACAGCTACAGATGACCAGGCAGTTTTAAGAAATGACGCGGATAATATAATTGACGCAGCCTGTTGGGCAAATAATGATGGAACTGCCGGTGAAATGACAGACGTGGATACAGTAAATTCCGAAGGAGAGTGGAATATTGCCGGCGGAGCTGCCGTTGAAACCGATTGTGTGGATTCTTCAACAGGGACGGTTATACGAAGAGACGAAAACTCCACCGACACCAATGATAAATCCGATTGGTCGGTAGAATCTTCCTCTACTGCAGGAAAAATTAATGCCCATAAATCTTTAATAGACGTGGAACAAAATCTATATACAGGAACGGCAACCAGAGCACTAATAACGCTTGAAGATTCGGACTTAAATAATAATCCGGGAATAGCCGACACAGTGGTAATCAAGGTTACTTCTACCGTAGATAGTACAGGAATAGATTTTGACCTTCAAGAAACGGGGATTAATACAGGCATATTTACTTCTGAAGCAGCCGGACTTAACTTAGGGTTTACCCAAGGGTTGAGTTTAAATTATGATAAGATAAAAGTAACTGATAAAGAGTTAGTTACGGTATCATATAATGATTCATATTACGGTATTCAAAAAGATACAGCAACTTGGAATATAGCTTCTGTTATATTTAGCGAAGTGTATGTAGAAAAGGATTCAGGTGCTAAATGGGCTGAACTTTATGCCAATAGAACGAGTGATATTTCTAATTTAATGATAACTGATTTAGATGGTAGTAATCCTGCTCCTGAGCCAAAACTTGGATCGGCATCGGAATTTTCTCCGATAAATGTATCTTCGGGAGATTTTATCGTAGTTCATTTTTCTTCCTATACAAATAATTCTTCTGAAAACGGATATTTGGAGATATGGCTTGATTACAGTGGTAATAATCCTTATGGGACAGACGATCAACTTGTTATTGATGACGACAATAACTACAGTAATGGTGGATATCTTGACTCAATAGTTTGGTGTAACGGAGATTCCGTTGAAGACAATGACAGTAAAGGCGACGTTGAGACATATCTTGAGTCAAGAGGAGAATGGATTTTTGAAACTTCAGAAAACTATGTTGAATCCGATGCGGTTGAACTTGGAAACATAGGCACATCAATGGCAAGAAGCTCTTCAACAGCAGTGGATAATAACAATAAATATGACTGGGATATAAGGTCGGAGCCGACGCCGGGAGAGGAGAACGGAGCAGACGGATATGTCTATCTGGATAAAGAAGATTATCACGGCACATCCTCTTCGGCAACTGTAAAAGTCAGTGATATTAATTTGAATCTTGATTCCGGAGCGACAGAACAGGTGACTGTTCAGGTGCAATCTTCGAGCGATACCACCGATATTGATATTATTCTTACCGAGTCCGGACCAGATACGGCTGTTTTTATATCTACATATTCCGCTAATCCGGATGACTTCATAAGATTTAAAGAAGTATGGACAGGCGGGTCAAACAACGGAAGTAATACATTGATGGTAAGGGAAGGTTCAACTATTACAGTTACATATACCGATGCCCTGGATGTTTCAAATACCCAAGCCACCCAAGAGGCTCTGGCAACCTACCATCTTACAGGAGTAGGCGGCGGCTATTTTGAAAACGCAACTTACAGAAGTTTAGGAGCGCTGGCAAGAATTTGGGTTGTTGATTCTGATTTAAATACAAATACCGGTGTTCAGGAT
>JAQICQ010000068.1 GCA_027858455.1 Elusimicrobiota bacterium
GGTTATAACCCACTCTGTTTCATACGTATTATTATATAAATTTTTATAATCACTCTGTTTGCGGCGGCAGACAATATCAAAAGCGCTGCCGGTCAATATTTTTATATCTTCGCCGGAGGGCGTATGACCTATGTTGTCTTCGCCTGTAAACTGCATACTGCCCGACGAGTCCGGTTCATAGACTCTTATAACGCCGGCAGGCATCGGAATCCCTAAATTTGATTTCTTATTATTGTTAAAACCGGTATATATATTTACATCCTGCCTGATTCCCTTATCTGAGTAATTAGTAGTATAATAACGGCTATTGCTTTGGGTAACAAAATCCTGCGATACGGGTATGTTTTGTGCCGAGAATAATTTCACCTGTTTTTTTTGATTGTTCTTAATATTTATTTTACCATCAATTTCATACTGATGGTAACCGCTTAGCTTTTCTCTGCTTAATGATTCCGAAAGAGGAGCTTTTGCAGCGGAATAAAGCATATCTGCCGACCGACCGGACCGACGGGCAGTATTTATTTTTCCAGCTATAAGTTTAACTGCGGCATCTTTATAATCAGCTCCGCTTTTGTTATCTAATGCAACAAAAGCAACGAGTTTCGCCGACTTTTTATCTCCATTTTTAATAAGATTATAGTTTGCGCGCCAGTTCATACCGCCGGTCAGATATGACGCTTTTAACTGACCCTCAAAATTTTTATCAGTTTTTACCGTCCACGAAAGTTCAGGTTTACCTATAAATTCCGAAGATATCTTCGGAAGAACAGGAGTGCCGGGATGATTTAAATATATTTCACCATCAATTTTATATATCGGAGAACTCCTGTTGCTTAAAAGCCTTGCCTCTACGGTCCTCTCGGGATTATTGTCCCGGTCATAGGTTATCAGTTTTAAATCTTTGCCTACATAACTATCTAATATGCTTTTTTTATCGGCAAGATTGTAATTATACTTCTGTTGAAGAACATTAATCATATCGCTGCCGGGGCCTATTCCTGTTAAATAGACAGTTTCGGGCCGTAACTGCGACGGGACACCGTCAAATTTAAGCTCTGTTTTCCCGGGCGGTAACGAAACATTTCTAATGTCTTTTATAAACGCCGTATTATTATTATATACCGTGAGATTTAATTGATAGGATTGCCCGAAAACTTTTATATCCTCAGTACTGCCGTAACTTTTAACCGGCGCCGCAAGCATTGCCGCGGCCGTCAAAATTTTTAAGAATGCTTTTCCGGATATTTTCAAGATTTTCCCGGCAGAGATTTTTGCGGAATTCCCAATAAAAACTCTCCGCCTGATATCTGTTTTTTAAGTATCCCGGCAATCTCAACCGCGCGGTAATAAGAAGAAAGTGAACCGGTCTTAACATCTTTACCCTTGATCTTAATGGAGCCGGATTTTAATTCTTTATAATTAACTTCGCCCAATGTTTTTCCCGTCGCATTCGGATAATCACTTGAATAGTCAACTATAGGACAGGTTATATCTTCATCGGAAGCGCCGCATGTAGCTGCAATTTTTTCATCAAGTACAGGTATGGGAACTCCGATACCGACCATAAGACTTGCGCCGTAACCTACAAATGAGACCCCTTTTATCCATTTGTTCGACATTTCCTTCATATCTCCCGTAACCATTATTGTGCCTGACGGCGATCTTGGTATCCCTAATTTATTTCTTTCTTTACCCGGAGCGTGCTGGGTTCCGTTCCAGGTAATAAATCCTGTCGCCCCGCCTAAAAATATTTTTGTACCCACCCCTATTGTCCGGTATTCGGGATCATTTAACAGGGGAGAAAGTTGGCCGGCGCTGCAATAATTAGCATTGCCCATTTCAGAATTAAGTTTCCCCATATAAGTATAAATGTCCTTATCGGAAGTATTAACGGCGCAGTTATAGTTCTGATAGGCATTCCTGGGATTACACATTATAGCCTCATTTATATCATCTATAGTAATAGTTTTATTCATCTCTTTGGCAGGATAACAGTCCGTGCCGTAAGAGGTAGCCTTCAGCTCAACTTTCCGCCCGGCGATAAGGTCTTCTATAAGATGCGCCCCGCCGTATAAAAATTTCCCGGGATGCATTCTGTTTAACGGATCGTCCCTTTTCATAGAGGTTGCCCCTATATATACATCTACTGCGGCAAGACCGGCCATAACTTCTATATCATTTAAAAAGACCCTCTGCATTTTTATCTTGGGATTAGGCGGTTTAATATTTAAAAAAGCGCCCGAAGAACACATCGGCCCAAAAGTGCCTGTAGTAACAACATCAACTTTGCGGGCGGCCTTTTTCGTTCCGTCTTCTTTTACAATATCAACCATCTCCTCGGCAGTAACTACCACAGCGTCGCCGGATTTTATCTTTAAATTAATTTCTTCTATTGTTTTTGCCATAAGTATCTCCTATTTCTAAATTAGGTACTGTCAAAAAATTACCACCGAAACATGAAATTACAGAAACACAAAATAAAAATAAATTTATAACTCTTTTTATTTTCAGAACTGTTTTAGCAAAATTAAGTAATAACCTAACCCTTTCTTCCGTGTTTCCAAACTTCTGTGCTTCCGTGGTTTTCATAAAACTTTTTACACTATCCTAAGTTATAGTAATTCTTTTTATATGCTTTTTCAAATTTTAACAAGTTCTATATCTCCGGTTATCCCCATCTTTTCGCCGATAATTATAAGGCATCCGTTTATTCCGTTTATTGTCTGTGAATATTTAAGGGCTTCGTCTATATCCCCGGGCGCCCGGACCCTGTTTGCAACCGATGTCGCGGTGGCGTCGGAAAGCACCGGACTTTCAGAAAGACATACCACAGCGTCTGCTTTTCCCAACGATACCGAATGGCCTATCTTCCCGGAAGAAGTACTGATCCCGCAGCCGGTCCTTTCGGGAAAAGATTCGGAAAAGGTTTCAGAAAAAATTTTAATTCCGACTTTCATACTAAGTATTGACTCTCAGGCAAATACCGCCGAGATACGCTCTTCCCGGCTTTTAATAAATATATCCCCCCCGTTTTCAACTATAACTTCCGGAGAATATCTTAACAAATCCATACCTACATTTTGGGCTACCGCCCCGGCTACAGTTGCCATGGGCCCTACCCCGCAAAGAGCGGATTTTTCTGCCATCTCTTTTATTAAAGGATCCATATCTTTTGCGACCTCCACCGGCCCCATTTCTTCTTTGAATTCAAGGTGGCTGGCTATGTAATTTTCAATGATTTCTCTTGTGCGGATAAGTTTTTCTTCAGCTTCATCGGCAAATACACCGGATGTTGAAATATGCAGATCCGATTCCCCTATTTTTACATTATAACTGTCAAGCCCGGCAGGAAATACTAAATTACGATAATCACGTTTTGTATACAGCAATTCAGCCTTTATTTTCAACGCCGAAAAGCGGCACCGGCGAATCAGCGAAATAATCCGACTGCATAATTTCTAAATTTTTTCTTGCCGCCTCAACTTTCTCCCCAAATTTCGCCATATTTTTCTTAGCACCGGATTTTGAAGGGGGAAATTTAAGTTTCACATAATTCACAGGTTTACCGTATTTTGTTATCTTAAAATCAAGATGCGGACCGGTAGCAAGTCCCGACATTCCCACATAACCCACTACCGCATTTTGCTTTATATATTTTCCCACTCTTATACCGCGCCCGTAGGCTCTCATGTGGCCGTACTGAGTTGTATAAATTGAATTATGCTTTACAATAACCGTCCGGCCGTAACCGCCTTTCCATCCTTTATATATAACTTTTCCCGAAGCTACCGAGGATATAGGTGTGCCCGACGGCGCGGCATAATCTATCGCAAGATGAGGCCGGACATATCTTAATATAGGATGCATACGATGATAAGTAAATTTTGAACTTATCCGCGAAAAACTTAAAGGAGCTTTGAGAAACTGTTTCCTGAGCGAATCCCCGTCTGCGTTATAATAATCCGCAATATTACCGTCTTTAAATCTTACCGCTGTATAATTTCCCACTTTGCCTTTATAGGCGGCCATTACAATTTCTCCCGACTCCACCGGTTTACCGTCTATAAAATATTTATTAAAGACAAGCAAAAATTTGTCGTCGGGGCGAACTTCTGTCAAAAAATCAACCTGCCACTGAAATATTTTAGCAAAGCTCATAATTGTCCCGACATCTACCCCCGAGTTAACCATCGCACTGTAAAGACTGCTTTTTATAGAACCTTTTACCGCTACTTTTTTAATCGTGTAATCAGGAATAATCTCTTCGGGTATAAAATCAGTTCCTGTGGATTTAAGGACATACTTTTTTAACGGCTCCGGGCTGTATTCAAATTTTAATATTTTTCCGAAGGTAGAATGATATATTTTATACTTATCGCCGGGCTTGATTTTTCTTGTATTATAAACTTCATCCATTCGCCTGCCGAGCGTCACGGTCTGTATGACCGAAAAATCTTTGATAAGAGTGGTGTAAAGAGACGACCCTTTTCCTATTTTTCCCTTGGTAATTTCAATCTTTATATTATTATCTACAGGGAATATAACATTTGCAAGATTATTACCTATAGTTATAAATAAGGCCAAACCCGCTGTAACGCTTATCAGTATCAACCCGAATTTAATTAGTTTCTTTTTCAGTATTTCCAAATTCTTTTTTCTTCCAGCCTCTTTTTGTTTTCTTCTTCCTGTCTTTTAAGCGCATTAATTATACCGAGCCCCACCTGGTTGCATACCGAAGACAAAATTATTTCTTCTTCTCTTTTAAAATCATCGTCTGTTTCTGAATTTTCAACAAATATATATCCGATAGTTTCTTCATTTGTAATTATGGGAAGTCCTAATATCTTTCCCCCTTCACGCGATATATAAATATTACCTTTTTGTGATTCTATCAGATCCATTGCGCCGTCAAAGTCAATGAGCTTATTGTTTTCCGAAGCTGTCGCCTGCCAGGTATCTATTATATTATTTTTAATCATTACCATTCCCCCTGTCGCTGTCCGAACATCGTTGATGATTTTTAGGATTATCTTTTGAGTTAATTCCTCAACACTGTAACGGCCTCCGACTATCTTCCCTGTTTCAAAGACAGTTACAAAATACTGGGAGGTCTTTCTCAGTCTCGCCGACATTTCCCCGATACTTCCCAGTAGAAAATTTACTCCGAATTCCGAATGTTCTCTTATGAACTTTCTGAAATCCGAGTTACTTATCTTAAGTAGCGTTATGTCGCTTAATGCTTTTGCAGAAGCGCTCCTTTTTTCCTGTTCATAAAGAGCCATCTCGCCGAAAACTTCGCCTTCGGAAAATACGCCGAGTATCTTACCCTCTTTTAATATCTGGACTCTTCCTTTATCTATGATATATACTGCATTACCCTCTGAATTTTCCTTAAAGACCATATCGCCTTCACTGTAATTTTCTATAACTACCGCAGGCACCAATTCTTTTAAAATGTTTTCAGGAAAGACCGCGAATATCTTAGCTTTTTTAAGTTTTTCTATCACAGCGAACGACCTCCTGAAAGATTCTCTTTAATAATTTTTGGATTATTGGACTTGGAAATGGCATCCTCTTTGGTTATCTTCTGTTTTCTGACCAGGTCTATTAAATCCTTATCCAGCGTCTTTGACCCGGATCTGGAGCCTGTCTCTATGGCGCTGTAAATCTGATGGGTTTTCCCTTCTCTTATCAAATTTGCTATAGCCGAAGTCACTATCATAACCTCCCGGGCTGCCACCCGTCCGGCTCCGTCGGCCGTGGCCAAAAGCTGCTGACAGACAACCGCTCTTAAAACCCCGGAAAGCTGGGTCCTTACCTGCTGTTGCTGGAAAGGAGGAAAAACATCTATAATACGGTCAACCGTCTGGGCGGCATCTGTAGTATGCAGAGTTGCAAATACCAGATGGCCCGTCTCGGCAAGAGTCAACGCTGCGCCGATTGTTTCTAAGTCCCTCATCTCCCCCACAAGCGCTACATCGGGATCCTGCCTCATTGCCCTCTTTAAAGCTTCCTTAAATGAATTGGAATGGCTCCCTATCTCCCTCTGCGTAACAACGCATTTATGTTTCGGATATACATATTCTATGGGATCTTCAATTGTAATTATATGGTCTTTTCTCTCTTTATTTATCTCATTTATCATACTTGCCAGCGTAGTTGATTTTCCGCTGCCGGTCGGCCCGGTTACAAGTATCATTCCCCGCGGAGTTTTTGTGAGTTTCAGCAGTTTTTCATCTACGCCGATGTCGGCCGGCTTAGGTATGTCGGTCGGTATAACCCTTAAGACCGCCGCCAATCCGTCTTTTTGTTCTAAAACATTTAACCTGAACCTGCCTATACCCTCGGCGGATACCGAAGTATCCAGCTCATTATCAACTTTAAATTTATCTATAAGTTTTTCGGTTAAGACACTGAATATCAGCTGTTGGGTCTTTTCGGCGGTAAGTATATCAGATTTTAAACTTTTCATTTCCCCGTTAATTCTTAAAAATGGCGGGCGTTCCGGAACTATATGAATATCCGAAGCTCCGAACTTAACCGCTGCCTGTAAAATTTCTTTAATATTCATTATTTTAACTGTCCTTTCCGGCGGCCTCGTGCCGGGTAATCTCTAATTCTCTCATTCCAAATACCGATATAACTTTAGTCTTCTCTATCTTAAACTCTTTATTTTTATGTATATGCCCGTGCAGATGATAGGCCGGACGGTGCTCTTTCATATAATCATTGAAAGACTTAAAACCGTTATGCACCATATCATCTATTTCCGTATCGCCCTTAGGAGGATTGTGCGTTATAAAAACATCTACCCGAGGCAAAAACTCAAGTATCTCTTTTATCTCTTCATCGCTGTAAAGAAAATGTCCTGCCGGCTTATACTGCCAGACTCCCTGACAGCCTCCAAACACAATCCCGTTAAACTCCTTGGGCTTTAAGTGAACATCGGTCATATATTCCGGGAAGCCCGGAGTATCTTTATTACCGTGAATACCTATTATGGGCAGATTAAACTCACTGAATTTCCGAAGCACCGGACGGTAAACATCCCCAAGCGAAATAATCAGTGATATATCCTTATCTATGGTTTCGGGGACCTCAAATGCTCCCGTTTCCCAGTCCGATATACAGAGTATCTTCATAACCTAAAATATAGCATATATTTTTTTTATTGTAAATAGGATTTATAGGTCAACCCCCTTTCTCATCAATCTTTAAATATTTTCCTTAAGTACCTGATTTATTTTTAGTTAAAAAACCACCTGAGTTCTCTGCTTCCCGCTCAACTGAAATTTCCCCAATTTCGGTCTGCTTGAATTGTGTTTTTTGATTGGTTTTCTCATTTTTATTTTTCTTTTTTCTTTTTCTTGCCTTGTTTTAAATATTTCTTTGCTTGTTTGTCAAAATCGCTTTCAAAATATCTATCTTGTTCAACGCGAAACTTATCATATTCTCCCTCTGCCTTAATCTTAGCTTCAAGTGCTGATATTTTTCCTTTGTGGGTTAAAATTGGATAGTCGGATAACTCCAAGAATTTATTTAAAAACTTAACCCATTTTTTCATATTCATTACAATACCGCGCTGAGCTCGATTTTCAGCTAAATCCAAAAAGGCAGATATTATTCTTTCCAGCTCTTTTATATGTTGTTCATTAAGGTAATTTTTAGCGGTTGAAACATCGGTCTTTAATATTTTGCCGTCAGGCGCATTTTCCCAAGTTTTTAAGCCCATATTAATCTTTTTTGCATCAGATTCATTATAAATAATTTCAGCAGCAGTTTGGCCAACAATAGCCCAATGCAATTTATTTTGAACAGTAGAAAAAAAACCTTTTGTCATTGGGTGATTTTTATCATAGTCAGCCGAAAGGGCATAAATATCTGTAATCTTTTGATACAAGCGCCTTTCACTGACCCTAATCTCACGGATTCTTTCTAAAAGTTCACTAAAGTAATCCTCGCCAAAATGCTTCATTTGTTTAAGACGCTTGTCATCCAAAACAAAACCTTTCACAATGAACTCTCGTAGGAGCTTAGTGGCCCAAATCCTAAAATTGGTGGCTCGATGTGAATTAACTCGATAACCAACAGCTATAATTACATCCAGATTGTAAAACTGAGTTTGATATGTTTTTCCGTCTGAAGCAGTATGTGCAAATTTTGCACTAACTGATTTTTCGTATAATTCCCCCTCTGTAAATATATTTGCTATGTGTTTTGTAATAACACTTCTGTCAACATCAAAAAGTTCAGCCATCAGCTTTTGGGTAAGCCAAAGAGTATCATCTTTAAAAAAGACCTCAATACTCACCTTGCCTTTATCTGTTTTAAAAATAACAAAATTATTAAGTTTTTTTAGCTTGTTATTTTGATCAGTCATAAATTAAATTCCTATTTTTTTATAATTTCTTCTACTTTTTTAGCTTTTTTCTCTGTATCTTTTAATTCTTTTCATATTTCACCCACCGAACGACATACTTCTTCCTCTCCGGTAAAAACATATCTTGACGGAGAAATTAGTGACTCCGTGACTTTTACAAAAACATTTGGGCTTGACTCAATGCGCCCGTCTCCCAGTCCGATATACAGAGTATCTTCATAACCTAAAATATAGCAT
>JAQICQ010000079.1 GCA_027858455.1 Elusimicrobiota bacterium
GATTATGATAATGACGGATATATAGATTTGTTAGTAGTCGGCCAGTCGAATACGGGAACTGGTATAGATAACACTAAGTTATATATAAATGACGGCAGCGGTAATTTTACTAAAAAGTCAGTGTCTGGGCTTCCTATGACCGATGATGCTGTCGCAGAGTGGATTGATTTTAATAATGACGGTATTATGGATATAGCAATGATCGGGAAACAAATCTCCGAAAAACCATGTGGCGTATATATAAATAATAATGACGATTCTTTTACTGTAAAGTCTTTTCCTTCTTTGCCGTATGGACAGATACAGAAGGGATGTCTTGCATCGGGTGATTACAATAATGACGGGTATATAGATATTTTAGTTGCCGGCGACCTTTCTTCGGATGGTGGTGGTGGGATAGTAGAAACGCATCTATATGAGAATGTAGGAGGCTCTACTTTCACCGATGTAGTTATTTCTACTTTTGGGATTAGGCGCGGGGACGCTGCCTGGGGGGATATGGATAATGACGGTGACCTGGATTTGGTAATATCCGGAGTTGATGATTCCGGCAGCAGAATAACGGATGTTTATGAAAACAGTGGTTCTCTGAATTATAATTTAAATAAGAGTACTGGACTTGCCGGTCTTGAATATGCATCAGTTGCTCTTGCCGATATAAATAAGGATTATCTTATGGATATTGCTGTTATGGGCAAGGCCGCCGATTCATCTCAAAAAACGCTTATATATGAAAATAACGGTAATTTTAAATTTAATTTAACGGATGATTTACTTACTCAGCTTGAAGATGGAAGTATAAGTTTCGGTGATTATTCAGGTGACGGCAACCCTGATATTTATATTCATGGTGAGATAACTCCAGGGGCTTCGTATAATACCCGTTTATATGAAAACGATTCGTCAAATAAAACTTCGCCGGCTGCAGTATCGGGGCTTTCTTCAACTTATTTAGACGGAAAACTGTATTTGATGTGGAACGACCCCGGTGGGGTGACAAAAGCCACTGCCGCAAGTTATTACTATAATTTTAGGGTGGGTACGGTGGAAGGACAAGACAATCTGGTTCCTGCGCGTTATGGGTCACCGCTATTGGGGAATTATATTACAAAGGCAACTTCATCATCTTTAAAAGGCAGGGGTATCTATCCGAATATAGATGACGGCACAGTAGATGTTTCCGCTCATAAACATGTGAGGGTTATGAATGTTAAGGGAAGCAATTATTACTGGGCTGTCCAGTCAATTGACCCTGCGCTCGGTTATACATGGGCGGTATTTGGAAGCACGGGAGGATGGTCCAGCGAAGAAATATTTAAAGATACTTCTTCTCCGGCAGGGCTTCCGTCTGTGCCGGCCGACGAAGGCGAATATAAATATACCAAAAAACTTGCGTTTAGTTGGAACAAGGGGACTGCGCGCGACCCGCAGACGGATATTTACGGATGTTATGTTGAAGTCAAGGAAGAAGATTCTTCCGGGAACACTATAGTAGTGGTAAGTTCCGATATCTCAAATAAACATAATGTTATGGTCTGGGATAATTCGGGCAGCGCTTCTTATTCATACGGAGGAGAATTAAATAAAACTTATTATATGAGAGTGAAGGCCCGTCACGGATATATGCTAAATCTTCCCGAAGAGGTATACAAAGATACTACAACAACAAGCTACAGCGGGGAAGCAGACAAAGACTGGTTATGGGAGCCGTATTCACCGCATTACACCGGGTGGTCTGAATGGAGCGACGGAATTTCTATAATAGAGCTATTGTCAATTAACAATAATCTTATAAGAAATCCGGGGAGTGAGTATGCTGAGATTAATTATAATCTTAAAAAAGACGGGAATGTAAAGATAAGAATTTTTAATATCATGGGAGAGTTGGTAAAGACTGTTCTGGATGATTATATAAGTGTTGCCGGAACGACTAAACAGGAAAAGTGGTACGGTAAAAATGACGGCGGAAAAGTCGTCGCCAGTGGTTTATATTATGTAAATATTCAGGCCGCCGGAACTGAGGAAACTAAAAAGATAGTTGTAGTTAAATGAAAAATATAAATAAAAACAGGGGAATAACATTAGTGGAACTGGGTATTGTAATAGCCTTGGCCGGAATTCTCGGTTACGGAGCCATTAAATTTTTCCAGAGTACTTTTGAGGTATGGTGGGGGACACGGGACTCGGTTGATGTCTATTCAGACGCCCGCTCGGCTATGGACGAGATGTCAAAATATATAAGGCAGTCGTCTTCGGAACCCGTGACAATAGGGGGGAGCAACGAATCGGTTAGATTTAAGATAAATAAATCAACCGGAGAATGGGGCCATTCTAATTTAAATATCAAATATTTTAAACCTTCGGACCAGAATGTTATAAAACGCTACTTTAAGGGGAGCACTACTACCCTGGTTGCAGACGGTGTGGATATGTTTTATGTCTGGTATGATTCGGGTACAACTTCAAAATATGCTTATGTGGGGGCGACGCTGGCTGTTTCTCAGGGTGATCAGAGCGCGAATTTAAGTAAAAAGATAAATCTAAGGGGAAGGCGGGGTAATTAAGTAAATGGCTGAAGGAAAATTCATAACCCTTGAATGGCCGGAGGGGTCGGGGAAATCAACACAGGCGAGACTGTTGGCTGATTATGTAAGGGACTGCGGTTATGATGTTATTTGCACAAGAGAGCCCGGCGGGGTAAGCATTGCCGAGCAGCTTAGAGAGATTTTACTTGATAACGAAAGCCGTATATATCCTACAGCGGAACTATTACTCTATGCAGCAGGCCGCGCTCAGCATACGCAGGAGAAAATTATGCCGGCGCTCAAGGATTCTAAGTTTGTAATATGCGAGCGGTTTACCCATGCAAGCATAGCTTACCAGGGTTACGGCCGCGGGCTGAACCGGGAGCTTATAAATAAACTTAATTATATAGCAACCGGAGGAATAAAACCTGATTTAACTATTATCCTTGATATTGATGTAGAAACCGGATTAAAAAGGGCTAAAGCTGCTGACGGTAAATTAGACAGGCTGGAATCGGAAAATATATCCTTTCATAAAAAAGTAAGAGACGGTTACCTCAAGCTGGCTGAAGAGAATACGGATATTGAAGTAGTTTCCTCTCTTAATCCGGTTGAAAAGATTAAAGAACAGATTGTGAAAATACTTAAGAGACGGGACCTTATATGAATTTTAGTTCTATTGCAGGGCACGGTCAAAATATTGACCGTATAAAAGAGACGATAAAAAGCAGCCGTATACCCCATGGAATTATTTTTACGGGCCCCGAAGGTATCGGTAAGAGGTTAGTTGCTGTTTCTTTAGTGGCAGCGTTAAATTGTGAGGACAGTAAAAAAAAAGGAGCGTGTGGTATATGCGGCTCCTGCATGAAACTAAAAACCGGAAACCATCCCATGATACGATTTGTGGGCTCACCTAAAAACGAGGAGGAGCTTGTCGTTAAATTCGGTAATGGAGACGAACTTACAATAAAAAATGTCGCTGGAGTAAGATACAGTCCCGGCCAGCCGGGCAGTTCTTCCGGCAGTAAAACAGTAAAAATAAATATAAATCAGATTCGTCAGGTTATAAGGGAAGCATCATTAAAACCATATAAAAATTCAAGTAAGATATTTATCATAGATGATGCGGCTGATGCAAGCATAGGGGCTCTGAATTGCCTGCTTAAAATACTTGAAGAACCACCGCAAAATACTTATTTCTTTCTTATTACATCCGGGAGGGATTTACTTCCGGCAACAATAATTTCAAGATGCCGGGAATACAGATTTGCGCCTCTTACGGACCGGGAAATGAAAAATTTCTTGAAGTTAAGGGAAGATTTAAAAAATAATATTAAGGATGTGGGCCGTGAGATAAAAATTGCCGGAGGGTCTCCGGGCAAATTTGTTGAATATGCCCAAATGGATGATATTAAATTAGGTGATGTGAAGACGGAAAGTTATTTTAAGGAGATAAAAAAATGGATGGGAGATAAGTCCGAAAGTTTGCGTAAATTAAATATTATGCTCCATCTTGAAGGATATGATTT
>JAQICQ010000102.1 GCA_027858455.1 Elusimicrobiota bacterium
GGGCAAGCCCAGCTTATCAGCTGGACGGCTCGCTTTTTAGGAGCTACGTTCATTACGCTACATCCAGCCGCACATTGCGCGGCTGACTTCCGCTTCACTCTCTCCGCTCCTACCCGCCCACCTCCTGGGACAAAACCAACACCGCCCTACCCTTCCGCTGTCCCCTCGTTCCGGCAGCAGATCAGTAGCCCTTCCGGTCTACAGAACTGCTGTCGCAGCTTTGCTGCGATTCCCTCACTCGGTATCAGTTAGTCGGCTCCGCCTCGAACTGATACAGCGCGTCCTTGGCAATATAGAAATGTAAATATTTAAAAATATAAATAGTTATAATTGTAAACATTAAGGTATTAAGATTTTTATGTTGACAGCTTTGTAAATATTTGTTATAAGAAATATATGATGAATAAAATAATAGCAATAGCAAATAATAAGGGAGGTTCAGGAAAGACCACCGTAGCAATAAATCTTGCCGGTTATCTTTCCACCAAAGGCGAAGTACTTTTAATCGATGCGGATCCTCAGGGGTCTGTTTGCGATTGGAACAGGGCAAGAAACAAAAATGATAAGTCAGCCCTTAAACATAAAAAATTAACAGTAGAGGAAAAACCGCATCCTCAAAAAAAATTAAAACAAATCTCTCAAATAAAAGGGTATGATTTCATTGTCATTGACAGCCCTCCGGAAGACGCTAAAATTATGAGGACGGCCCTGGTCGTTTCTGATTACGCAATAATTCCTATTTCACCGAGCCCGCTGGATATCCGTTCAGCATTTATAACGATCAAAACCATAAGGGAAGGGCTGGATTCCCGGGCTATAAAAATAAATCCGGCAATATTGATTTCAAAAAAAGTAATAGGAACAACTCTGGCCGATGATGTAAGAGCCGATTTAAAACCATTCAAACTACCGCTTTTAAAATCCGAAGTAGGTCAGAGAATAGCTTATGTAGAATCCACTATTTACGGGCAAACCATATTTGAATACGCTCCGGGCAGCAAAGCAGCAAAAGAATTTAAAAAATTAGGAAAGGAGGTAATAAAATGGGTAAGTTAAATATAGCCGATGAGTTTATAAAAGGCGATAATGCTAAAGAAAGACACAGCGAAAAGGGCGCTACAAAAACAACAACCATCACCATATCCGATAAGGCGTATAAACTTCTACAGCTCAATAAACTTTATAACGATGAACATATGCAGGATTGTATTGACAGAGTTATAATCAAAGAGCTTGAAGGGAAGTTTAAGATAGAAGATAAATGACCGGAATCAGTCAGGTAAAAATCGCTTCTAAAAAAGCAGAAAACCTCAGAAATTTTTTAGTAGGACATGCTAATATTAACGGTGGTAAAACCGTTCTTTTTTTCTTTAAGAAAAGTAATAAGAAAGGTGACACCATGGGGCCGCCGGTTAAAGTTTCTTTTAGGAATATGTCTGTCGAAAGAGAAAATTATCAATACGGACATTCTGTACATGCTAAAAATCTTACCGCCTCTTTTTGTGAAAAAATAATACAGTTCAGCAAAGAGCTTGAATTGAATATCTTTTTCACCGTTCCCGCATTATTAAAAAACAAACGAAAACACGATGATGTTATGGGAATAGGCTGCGCTTATTTGGATGACATACCCGGAACGATTCTTTCAGACAGCCTTTTTTCCGACGGAATGATTATAGAGGATTTTTCTTTTCCGGCGTCATCTGTAATACAGACCAGCCCGGGCAACTGCCAGGTACTCTGGAATTTCAAAGGGTTTCTTCCCATTGATAATAAATACAAGGGACCTCAACCGTCTTTTCTTCCTTCGGCTCCGAAACACAGAAAAGATCTTTTTAACCGTATGCTGAGACTTTTAAAAACAAAACTGGAAGGGGATCCCGGCGGCTCTAACTTAAATCAATTATACCGCTTACCGTTCACATTAAATCACAAATATTCTCCGGCTCCGGAAGTAGAACTTCTTTATTCGGATTTTTCTCCCGAAAACCGCATTAACTTCGGAAAATTTTATACAGAACTTTTAATGCCGGAGATTAAAAAACATTATAAAGAAAAGTTCCCCGGCATCTTTTCAAAAATCCATAAAAATAATGACTGGATTCTTATAGAAAATCTTTTAGGGTGGGGCGAATCAGCGGAAGATATCGGCCGTTCCTGGACCGCAAACGAGCGGGATATGTCAGCGACCGGTCGGCTATTAAATCATTATAA
>JAQICQ010000106.1 GCA_027858455.1 Elusimicrobiota bacterium
TACCTTTACTTAAAGATATTCCTCTTTTAGGCTATTTGTTTTCCAAGCATAAAACGGTAACTACTAACCGGACAGTAATGATATTTATAACTCCGAAAATCATTGAGAGGATAGAATAATGTTTAGACTTACAAGAAACATATATTTTCTGTTAATCCCGGTATTATTGTTTGCAGGTTGTTCAAGACAGCCGGTAATATTAAAAGGAAAGGTTTATTACGGTGAGAAAAACGCCGACGGAATTCTTGTTAAGGGCCCGTTAGAGGGAGCAAAAGTTAAAGAGGAAGAGCATGATTCTACGGTGACAACATCCGCCGACGGCAGCTTTCTATTAGAAATCAAAGTGCCGAGGACTATAGGTTATGCCTCAAATCGGACCTTTACGGTTGAAGCATGGGGAGATGTCCCCTCTTCATTAAATCCCAGCGTTACAACGACGGCAAATGAGGAAATTACGGTAAAGGCCCGTCCCGGAGAGAGTGTGGAAATGAGGAACTTTTTATTATACCGTCATGAAGAAGAAGATTAAAATAAAAAAGAAATTATTTATTTTTGTGATTTGTATCATCGGGGTAAAGTCCGGATTATTCGCAGCAGCATCGCCGGCGTGGGTTGATGCTGAATTTGAACCGGACGGTAATTATAATTTAGTTAGCTGGGCCGATGTGGATCCGGCGGGAGACGGTGAAGTATATTTTAATGTCAGAAGAAAAGTTGGTAATATTTTTTCAAGTCAAGCGTGGAATATAATAGCGACATGGGTGGACGGGACGGAATATAGAGATCATCTTTCTTTTAATACCGATTATGCATACAGTGCGCAGTCGGTAGAAGTCAGCACTGCCGGTGTTTTTCTTTCTTCTTCTTCATGGAGTGGGATGGTGAGTTCGTATTTTATACACGATATTCAAAGAGGAAGTTATGCCGATTATGAGGACAATCAAATGAATTACGGGCCGACCTGGCGAGTCAGATATCAAATGCAAAAAGATGCATTTGGAAGTATAAGAATTTATAGATCTACTTCTTCTGTAAACGCCACTACTCCATACGGGATGCCGGCGTCTTTCAGCAGTGACCCTATAAAAGAAATAGTAAAACATGTGCCCCGCAGCGAAGAATTATTAGACAGTTCATGGTGGAATATTGATGAGTGGGATTGCCGAGATGATACAGGAACTTTAGTTAATAACGGTATTTATTTAATCTCTCTTAACGCATATCACTACTCAGCTCAAAGTCACGATACCGATTCGGTTGAAAATAGAGATGACAGAATAGGAAACATTGTAATGACCCTGCCGGTGGATGTAATAAGATTATGGGATTTCTACACAAATACCTTAAAGGGAAACGAAAAAATGGAAGTATTTCATTACAAATTAACAGCGGATGCTGAAGTTAAAATACGTGTTTATCCGCAAGGAACTGTTTTTGAAACTCATGTAGATACGCATCCGGCAAGTTCTTCTTACGGTGAACCGATTGCAAAGGACAGCTCGGGTAATGCAGTTACTCCTTTAAGGGAACTCACATACTATAGAGGAGACGGCGAGCATACAGAAATGTGGGATGGTACGAACAACAAAGGTATTCCCCTAAATAACGGAATTTATCCGACAGCAATAATGGCCAGAGATCCAAATTCAAATATTGTCGCTACAAATAAGGAGGGAAATGACCATCCTGTATATACCAATGTTACTCTTGACAGGGCGATATTGAGATTGAGCGAGTTCACAGCATCTACTCTGTCAAGTTTTTACGACGAAGAAATTTTTAGTTTCTCATTATCAAATCCGGCAAATGTAAAGATAAAAATATATCCGAAAGAAACCACTTTTGACACTTATATAGATACCGATACAGCCAGTTCCACATACGGAGAGCCCATCGCGCGGGATAGTTCCGGTAATATCGTTAGCGCCTACAAGACCTTAAATTATTTTAAAACTGCCGGGGATTATAAAGCAAGCTGTAACGGGACAAAAGATAACGATGATTATCTATTAGACGGATTATATCCTGTAGCGATAATGGCAACCGATGATTATGGGCGAATAGCTTCAAATGCAGAGGGTAATTTTTACCCGGTGTGGAGCAAAATGTCGATAAACCGTTCGGCGGATACCGATGACGCTTCGGGAGACAGTTCTGAAGAAGAGAATGAGACAGGGGCAGGGCCTATAGTCGCATTAGGCGCGCCTTCTCCGGATAGTATCATAGAGCAATTTCCCCACAGTATCGAATTAAATATCTCGGATAATTCTCCGATTAACTGGTCTAAATCTTATGTCTCGGTAAAAAATTCCAATGGTGAAAATTTAAAGGGGTTAGTTCAGAAAAATGACACCAGTGTGGTCTTTTGGCCTTCCGTTGCAAGTCCTGCCGGAAGTTATACTATTGATGTGGAGGCCCGCGACATATATGGATTTAATACCAGGAAAAGTTTTGTGTTTACTGTGGCAAATTCACCCGGTTCTTTTATTAAGACCAACATAAAAAGTTATCCGAATCCGGGACCGGACAGCTCCGGGAAGATAACTTTCGGTTATGGAGGTGAAGAAGATGTAGTTATAAAAATATACACACTAACCGGCAGTTTAGTAAAAACAATAAACTCCCCGGGCTCTATAAATTTTGCAATATGGGATTGTAAAGAGGATGGGGTTGCCCCTGGATTATATATTTACAGAGTGGAAAACAAAAGTGGAAAGTCTGTAACTAAAAAGCTGGTAATAGGCCGATGAATAAGAAAATAATAATATTTATAGGCGGACTTTTTCTTACTGTCCTTGCCTCGCAGGTTGCGCAGGCGACGACGGACTCTGCTGAAAATGTAGGAAAATTTTTAAATATTAATCCGGCTGTTACCTCCTCTGCAAAAGGAGGCGCCGGTGTTGCTGAATACGGGGGCGCGGATTTTGTTTATAATAATCCCGCTTCTCCGGCTATGGAGGCAGGCTGTAATACCCAAATAATTACTTCTTATACAGGTTGGATCTCCGAGACAAATTTAATGAACATATTTTTATTACAGCGGTTAAATGGAAAAAGCAATTTTGGTTTAGGAATAAGGAGTTTTAGTTCGGGTGATATGTCTGAATACGATGTTAACGGTAAAGAAACCGGAGATAGCATAAATTTCAGGAATTATGTTTTTCAGGGGTATTATAATAATAAATTAAATAACAGGTTGAGTCTGGGCGGAAGCGTTAAATTTATATTGCTTGATTATATAACAAATGCCGGCTCAATAATTGCGGCTGACGGAGGATTATTATTCAGGTTAAATAATAAGGTGGGAGTTGGATTATCGTTTAAAAATATTGCTACCGCTTTAGAGATAGCAAATAAAAAATATGATCTTCAAAAGGAAATTAATGCAGGTCTTATTTTTAACGCCGTTCAGGGT
>JAQICQ010000161.1 GCA_027858455.1 Elusimicrobiota bacterium
CGTCAGCACCGTAAATATTATATTTCAATAAATTCTCTATATTTTTCCGGGTTATACCTCCGGCCACAAAAAGTTTTTCTTTTATTTTTTTATCAATATTTTTTAACTTCTCCCAGTTAAATTTTTTACCCGTCCCTCCATAGTCAGCCGATCTTGTATCGCAAAGCAGATAATCGGCATATTTTAAAATATCCTTAAATACTTCCTTCTTATTTATATTAACTTTTTTTATAATATTCACAGACGGATGAACTGATTTTATAGATTTCACAATATCCAATCCTTCATCTCCGTGAAGCTGTATATATCCCGGATTATATCTTGATATAATTCCCTGCCAGAAATCAACAGTTTCATTTACACCTACAATTACTGCTTTTTCTTTTACCGAATCCACACTTAAAAAATCCGCAAGCGTTTTTCTGTCTATATACCTTTTTGATTTCGGATAAATATTAAATCCCACCAAATCCGCTCCGGCCTCCAAACATAAATCTAAATCTTTCACGGAAGTTATCCCGCAAATTTTAATTACCGTCATATATTCTTAAGCTCCCTTATCTTTTTGGCGGGATAACGGCTTGAGGCAATGCTTTCCCCTACAAGAAGAGCATCATACCCTGCTTCTTTAAGTTTTTTGGCCCGCTCTCGGGATTTAATTGAGCTTTCGGCAACTTTTAAAATATCGGCCGGTATATCTTTTATCAGATCGCAGTGAAGCTGTGGATTAATTTCAAAAGTATTTAAGTCTCTTACATTTACCCCTATTATTTCCGGCTTTTTAAGCTTTAATACTTCATCTAATTCCTTCCCAGAGTGAACTTCTACGAGAACATCCATTCCCAGACTTTGAGCGAGATTGTAAAGCTTAATATAGTCCCGGGAACTTAAAATTGCCTTAATAAGCAGAATTGCATCGGCTGAGTTTATATACCCTGTATATACTTGATATTCAGAAATTATAAAATCCTTCATAAGCACGGGGCCGCTATATACCGATTTAACCTTTTTTAAATCAGCGGGACTGCCTAAAAAAAATTTATCCTCGCAAAGAACACTGACCGCATCGGCCCGGGCGCTGTTATATATCCGCCCCAGTTCTTTTATGGTTTTTGAGGTTATTTTTCCTCTTGACGGCGAAGCTTTTTTAATTTCCGCGATTATGCTTATTCCCTGTCGGGACTGACGGGCTTGCCGGGAAAGAGCTTTTTTAAAAGAGCGGCGCTTAATTTTTTTATTTGAGGCCTCTTTTTTTCTTTCTGTAAGGTTTGTGGTTTTTAATGCTATGTTTTTTTTCTTATACCGGACTATCTTTTCTAAAAAATTATTCACCTTTTCATATTCTCCCGGGTTATATTTAAAAAATTATTGACTATCTTTAACCCTTCCCCGGTAAGAATGGACTCGGGGTGAAACTGGACACCGTAAAGAGGCCTCTCTCTATGCTCTATGGACATAATCTCGTTCTTTGAGGTGAGCGCTGTAACCGTCAAATCAGAGGGAAGCATGTCCTCCCTGATTATAAGCGAGTGATAACGCGTTGCTTTAAACGGATTTTTTATTTCTTTAAATAATCTGCTTTCTTTATAAGTAATATCCGAAGTTTTGCCGTGCAGAATTCTTTGGGCTTTTATTATCTTCCCGCCGTATGCTTCAGCGAGGCACTGATGCCCCAGGCATACTCCTAAAAGTGTAATACCCTCAGGGATTTTTCTTATAAGCTCAACAGATATACCAGCCCCCTCAGGACGGCCGGGCCCCGGCGATATTACTATTCCGTCGGGTTTGTCGGCTAATACTTCCTTAACTGATACTTTGTCGTTTCTAAACACCTTAAGATTGACTCTTTTGTCCCTGTCTATGTAATCGCAGAGGTTATAAACAAAAGAATCATAATTATCTATTACTGTAATATTCACCTTAATTTTTTGTATATTCAATGAATTCTTTAAGCTTTCGGGCGGCCCGGCCGGTATCAATGGATTCGGCGGCCATACCAACCCCTTCTTTTATACTGCCTGCGGTTTGATATATCATAAAAGCTGTTGCGGAATTTGCAAGAACATAATCCCGGGAAGGCCCCTTTTTACCCTCTAAAAGGTGTTTCATTATTTTAGCGTTAACTTCTGCGTCTCCCCCTTTTATTGAGCTTATTTCTCTCTTTTTTAATCCGAAATCCTCCGCGGTAAGTTCATATGCTTTTATGGGATCACCGGAATTTACTTCGGCAACCTTTGTAGGGCCGGCCAAACTTACCTCGTCAAGGCCTCCCGCGCCGTGGACCACTAAAGCTTTTTTGGCGCCAAGTTTTTTAAGTACTTCCGCTACAGGTTCTACAAGTTCGGCGCTGTAAACCCCCAACTGCTGGTAAGCTGCCGAAGCCGGATTTGTAAGAGGCCCCAATATATTAAATATAGTTTTAAAACCTAACTCCTGCCTGACAGGAGCGGCATATTTCATTGCCCTGTGGTAAGAGGGGGCATACAAAAACCCGATACCAGTGTCTCTTATCTGACGGGCTGTTTTTTCCGGGCTCATATCAAGATTTGCTCCGAGTTTTTCAAGGAGATCCGCCGAACCGCATATTCCGGATGAAGCGCGGTTGCCGTGTTTAGCTACTTTAACTCCCATGCCGGCAAGAACAAAAGATACGCAGGTAGATATATTAAAATGATTGAGCCCTGTCCCTCCGGTAGAACAGGTATCAATGAGCTTCTCGCCCGCATCTACTTTCAGAGCTTTATCTCTCATTACACGCGCTGCCGCAGTTATCTCATCAACGGTCTCTCTTTTTATCTTTAAAAGAGTAAGAAAAGCCGCTATCCGAACAGGGGAACTTTTGCCTTCCATAATTTCACGCATACTTTCTGCCATCTCTTCTTTTTTAAGATTCTTTCCTTTTATAAGCTTTTTAATAGATTCTTCTAACATTTTTCTTCCTCCTCTTTTAATTTTTCAGCCATGGACACCGCTTCAAAAAGCGCTTTTGCCTTATTAATAGTTTCTGTATATTCTTTTTCCGGCACAGAATCCGCGACTATTCCGGCTCCTGCCTGAATATATATCTTTTTAGCCGTTATAAGCATCGTCCTGATAATAATGGCTGTATCCATATT
>JAQICQ010000211.1 GCA_027858455.1 Elusimicrobiota bacterium
CCCCCATATCCATATATTTGAATTATTTAAAAAATAATATCTTCCGAGTATTCCTTTTATTCCTTTTGCTATTTTCAACGGGTCTCTTGTATCGGCACTTTCAAACCACATAAGCGACCTGAATATTTTTGCAGGCCCGAAATTAATCTTCTGCAGCCCCACGCGCACCTCCCAGTTAATTTTTTGGTATCTTAACCAGAACCGGTAAAAATCCGCGTCGACGTTATCCGAAAGCTCTTTTAAGCTTGACCCGGACATACCTAATTCTGCTGAAAGATAAATATCAGTGCCATTAAAAATATTATCTTCAAATTGAGGTATATATCTGAGATTAATATCTGTATCCGGCGAGCTTCCACAATCAACGGCGGTCTGAAGCGACGCCTCTCCTTTAAAAGATGCGCCTGCCGCAGTTACCCCGGAAAGAAACAATATTGTAATTGCAGTAAAAACAGATTTCACTTCTTCTCCCTGCTTAAAATTCCCAAATATAATACTTTAAACATATCATTGAATATCTCACTATTATTATCTTTATAATACTCAGAATTGTTTAATTTAAAGAAAACTTCCCTCATACTATTTAAAATGACAACCATTGTTTCTATGGGAACGTCTTTCCTTATCTCACCATTTTCCTTAGCATTTTCAAAAATTTCTTTTGTTTTTTTAAGTGATTGATTGGTTTGACGGATGATGAATTTTTCTATTTCAGGAATTTTACTCGTCATTATATCATTTAAAAATTCTGCGCTGAAATTTAAAACCAAATCTATTTTCATCTCAAGGACTTCTTTTAGCTTTCGCTCAAAAGTTATATTCTTATTAAATATAACATAAAATTTTTCCCAGGCTTCTTTGTAAATTTCTTTAACAATAATAAAAGCAACTGCATCTTTATCCCTGAAGTGTCTGTAAAAAGTCATTTTGCTGATACCGGCGAGAGCGCATATCTTTTTAACAGTTACCGGACTTATCCCGTTTTTATAAAAGAGCTTCCGGGAAGCTTCTATAATTTTATCCGTTGATTTTGTTTTTTGTCTTTTCATATTCTTATCAATGTTACTAATCTAATAAAATGGTAACATAGGGGGCGGGTTTTGTCAATTGGCGGGACACGAGTGTGTTTCTATAAAAACAATAAATATGCTTGCTAAATAATTAGCTGCTGTTTTTAAAAATAATATCTTGCTCCGAGACCGGCGGTTATATCCATTTTAGTTTCGGGAACAATATCCAGGACAGGTCCTATCTCGAGAAAAAGCTCTGTCGGAAGATTATCAAATATATAATCCAGCCCCCCTACTAATCTTATTCCTATCCGTGTCTCCTGCGATAAATTATCTGGGTCGCGAACTAAAAACCTTGTCCCTATGCCGGTATAATAAGGCAGTTTCCCCGAGGTAACTTCAAAAAAATCAAATGTATGCCTCAACAGATTTATCTGCCCCGTAAATTTATTTACCGCGGCGCGCGACCACCCCATGGTAAAATCTATCGCCCCGGCAGGATGGGTCCATATCTTTATGCTTATGCCGGTAGGATAACCGGCGGCAAAACCTATTCCTATCCTTTTTTTCTCTAAATCAACGGCGCCGGCAACGGAGGCAGAAAAGAAAACAACGATTATAAAAAAAATAAAACCTTTAGATTTAAATGACATCTCTTGAATCCGCGGAAAAGTCGCCCCCTCCTAAATGATGAAGCGTCCTGCCCTCTCTGTTTTCAGGATAAACTCTCTTTATAAAACCTTCTTTTGACCCGTATGCTCTTACGGCCTCTCCTATGACAAGAGCAACACCCTCATCATATTCTTCTTTAAACTTACATTCTATAGCCCCGACTATCCCTTTCGGAACGAGACAATCTAAATTTTTGCCCTTACCTGCTTTAATTCCAAACTCTTTAAATTTATCAGTATTGCGGCCGGATACCGACCCGGTATCTTTGACCATATCTGCCTGCCCGGCAGAAGGCACACAAACTATAAATTCTCCGGTTTCTTTTATATTATCATAAGTTTTATGACTCTTCCCTATTGCGGCAAGAACAGTTGTCGGTGATTTTTTAACCGGACAGTTCCAGGCAATGGGAGCTATATCATAATCTCCCCCGGCAGAACGGGTCGATACAAGTATGAGCGGCCCGTGATTTAAAAGCCTGTATGCTTTATCAAGCGAAATATCTTTCATATTAAATTTCCTCTCTTTATCTTCTTTCTTCTCTTTCTTCTCTTTCTTTTAAAGGTCTCTTTTAATAAATTTATTACTTTTGACTTCTTTTGTCAAAATAATATACTAAGTTATATTATGCATATAGGCGCGCACTGTTCCATAGCCGGAGGGCTCCATAAATCAATTCAAAGGATTCTCGATATAGGAGGAAACACTCTCCAGATATTTTCGGGAAACCCCAGAGGATGGAAAAAAAACAAACTGGAAAAAAAAGATATTGCCCTTTTTAAAAAACTGCGCAAAAAAAACAATATCGGACCGGTTGCCATACATACCACCTACCTTATAAATATAGCTTCGCGTAAAGCAACTTTAAGAAAAAAATCAGTAACTGCCCTTAAAGACGAACTTGAAAGAGCAGATTTTATCGGAGCGGATTTTTTAGTTCTTCACCCGGGGAGCTATACTCAAACTACAAAAAAAGAAGGCATAAAAAATATAAAAGAATCCCTGCAATCACTTTTTTCCGATAATGATTACTCAACACAGCTGCTTCTGGAAAATACCGCGGGGGCGGGAAAAACCATAGGGTCGGATTTTAATACTCTCATTGATATAAAAGACGCTGTTTCAAAAAAAATAGGTTTCTGCATAGATACCGCTCATGCCTTTGGGGCGGGAATAAAAATTAAAAATATTCTCAGCCATCCCATATCTGAAAATACTTTTCTTGTGCATATAAACGATTCAAAGATTGAATTCGGAAGTCACAGAGACCGCCATGAAAATATCGGAAAAGGTGAAATCGGAAAAAAAAACTTTAAAGCGATGGTAAAACATCCCGCCTGGAAAAACAAACCCTTTATCCTGGAGACCCCCGGCGGCGACCAAAATTTTGCCGCAGACATAAAAACACTTAAGTCATTAAGAAATTAACTGCCGAGATTGTAATGCTTTTTAATATCTTCTTTTATATCCCAGATGCATTCTAATCCTTCGGGAAAAGTAACAAAATCCCCGCGGCCGAATTCAACCTTATCACCGTTAGTTTCTACAACCGCGCGGCCCTCTAAGATATAACAGCGCTCTTTTGAACCGTAGCTCCAGTTAAATCTTGAAACTTCTTTCTCCCATATAGGCCATCTGAAGACATTGAGTTTACGGAGCTTTTCTTCCGGAAGTTTTTCAACCTTAATATCGGACATAATAATTCTCCCTTTAATTAACCTCGACTATTTCAACTTTATCTATAATTACGGGAACAGCCGGTTTATTTGCCCGGCCGGAAGCTTCCACGGTTGATATTTTTTCAACAATATCCATCCCTTCAACCACTTCTCCAAAGATGGTATGCTTATTATTTAACCAGGGGGTAGGTTTGACGGTTATAAAAAACTGGCTGCCGTTTGTATTCGGCCCGGAATTGGCCATAGCTAAAATACCTTTTTTATCAAATTGAAGATCGCCTGAAAACTCATCTTTAAATTTATATCCCGGCCCGCCCCGTCCTGTTCCGGTGGGGTCTCCTCCCTGTATCATAAAATCTTTAATTACCCGGTGGAAGATAAGCCCGTCGTAAAATCTTCCAGTATTTTTTTTACCTGTCTTTATATCTTTATATTCTTTTTTTCCTTCGGCAAGACCAATGAAATTTGCTACTGTAAGCGGAGCCTTGTCGGAGAAAAGTTTTATTTTTATTTTGCCCATATCTTTTTCTCCGTGAGAAACTTTCATAACCGCGTAAAGTCCTTTTTTTGTAAGTTTATCCTGGGTTTTGCCTTTGACACCGGCAGATTTAGAAATATTATTTGACCCTCCATTTGCGCAACCTGCCAGTAACGCTGTAAGTCCCATAAATATTGTCGTTTTTATTTTCTTTTTCATATTGCACCTCTTTATTAATTCTTCGGTTCTGTCAAATACTTCTCTCTTTAAATAAAATCTTTTCTTGCTTTTTTAGCTATTTTACCCTCCGTTTCCCGTTTAAATTCTTCTTTTGTGAGCCACACTTTTGAATACTTATTTTCCCGGTGGCAAATCTTTTTCTTTTAAAATTAATATATTCTTTTTTAATTCAGTCATTCTGCTCTTTATCACTTTCCATATCCTTATTAAATCAACACCTCCATAATGATGAATCAAAATATTTCTCATTCCTATAATATCTTTCCAGGGCAGGTCAGGATATTTCTTTTGTATTTCTTTCGGAATATTATTTGCTGCCTCACCTATAATTTCTATTCTGCGAATAACAGCGTCTTGTATTTTAGTATCTTTATTAAATCTATTTAGAGAAATATCTTTGGTGTATTCATTTATCTTAGCAATGCATTCTAAAATATCATCATAATAAACTTCAGCATTTTTTTTATTCATAAAATACGAATCTCCTCTTTTAGTACATTCTTTCTTAAAATAGGTTTGATCGTGGAATATTCAATAAGATCTATTTCTCTTCCTACGGAATCTTCAATTTCATGTTTCATATGAACAAAATCCAAAAGATCTAAATTCGCATCATCAGGAATTTTAATTAATATATCAATGTCACTGTCTTTTTTTAAATCTCCGCGCACCAAAGAACCGAAAACACCGGCCTTTGTAACACTATATTTTTTTAAAATGGGAATAACTGTTTTTATGATTTTCTTAGTTTTTTTATTCATTACTATATCTCTTCTTTCTTCAACCATTCTATTTTAATTCCCTCGCAATATCTTAACATCTCTTTTATTCTGTCGTCGTTGCGGGCTATACTTCTCCAGTACGGAAAAGTCCGGCACTGTTTCGGCCTTACCGGATAAATATTACAACTGTTGTCTTTTAAAAATTTACACGGTTCTTCCGGATGCTCATTAAAACAAAGTTTATCCCTGACTTCATTTATATGTTTTTTTATAAAATGGGTTCTTATTACGGCTAAATATTTTGCTATATCTTTTATCTCGCTATCTGAAACTTCCACAAAACCCTTTTCCCGGCAGCAGTTGCCGCAACTTTCACAGTTAAAATCAATATCACCTTTTTTAAAATTATTTATAAATTTATCAAACATTTAACAGTTTTTTTACATTCATTGTTTGTCTCCGAACAGTCTGAAAATATTTCTATCTTTCTTTTTTCCGGCGGCATTTCCGGATACTCTTTCTCATTATAATAGCTGTCTCCTGATAATTAAACACTTTAAATATATTATAACAACAAAATCTTTTAACTTCAATTTAAAATAAACATAAACAAAAATACTTGATTTTAATGAGTCATCGGAGTTTTTCAGAAAGTTCGGCAACTCTTTTTCCGAGAGCCCTGCACTGTTTTATAACTCTACTGTCAGGCTTGCCTATGCTTACAGGCCCGTAATGGTCGCCGGCCGAGGTGCCTTTAATAACCATACCGTGTATCAAGAACGCCTCAATTATTGCAAGTATCGTCGTTTCGTTTCCGCCGCCGACATTACCGGCAGAAGCAAACGCTCCGCCTACCTTACCGTCCAGTTTTCCGTGGTGCTTAACCGACCTGTCAAGCAACGCCTTAATTTGCGCGGAAGGAAGTCCGTAATATGTCGGCGAACCTATAATAATTCCGTCAGAATTAAGCATGTCTTCGAGAATCTCTTCGGAAAAATCGTCTTTTACTTCTTTAAGTTCAACCTCCGCCCCGGCTCGGCCGGCTCCTTCACTTACCTCTTCTGCCATCTTTTTAGTATTTCCGGTCCTTGAATAATAAACAATTAATACCTTTGTCATTGAGCCTCCTTCTTAACTACATATCTTAATTTCTATTGTAATATAATTAATTACTCTTTCAAACTATTTTACATCTTTTTTGTTTAGATTTTTAAATGAGTCAAGAGGGCCTTCCCCTGGCAGTTTCGGTGAATTCATCTAATATCAAACCATTATATTTTCCCGGATTTACGATATCATTTATCTGTTTTCTCTGTAATCTTCGTTTTTTATTTTATTGTTAATCTCACCTGCCTCTTCTTAATAGAAACTATCTTTACCCTTCTGTCAGAAAATTCTACCCCTCCTTTGCCGCAGGCGCGCATAAGTAAAAAACTGCGATTTTATTAACATCACTTGTAAATTTATTCAAATTTATTAAAATAATATAATACTTGATTTTAAATTATAATAATAATAACAATAAATAATAAAATGAAAAACATTACTATAGATGATTTAACAATATCCGTTCCTGTAATACAGGGAGGAATGGGTGTCGGAGTGTCACTCTCCGGATTGGCCTCTGCGGTTGCCAACGAGGGGGGAGTCGGGGTGATATCCGCAACAGGCATAGGCATGAATGAAAAAGATTTCTATTCGGATTTTATGAAATCAAACAAAAGAATTCTCATCAAGGAGATAAAAAAAACCCGCGAAAAATCGTCAGGCATAATAGGAGTAAACCTCATGGTAGCTCTTACAGATTATGCCGAGCTTTTAGCCACTTCCTATAATGAAGGGGTGGATATGGTATTTGTCGGGGCCGGATTACCCCTTAAAATACCAAAGACCATCTCCGTAGAAGAAGTCAAAAAATCCCGTACTAAATTTGTTCCCATTGTCTCTTCCGGAAGAGCGGCCAATATAATTTTTAGATCATGGAAAAAAAGATATAATTATGTTCCGGACGCAGTGGTAGTAGAAGGCCCCAGAGCCGGCGGCCATCTCGGTTTTAAAAAAGAAGAGATATCTTCACCGGATTATTCTCTTGAAAATATTTTGCCCGAAGTTTTAAATATCATAGAAAAATACAGAGATGAATTTAAAAAAGACATACCAGTTATTGCCGCAGGGGGCATCTATGACGGAGCAGATATCTATAATATTATAAAAAAAGGAGCAAACGGGACTCAGATGGGAACCCGATTTGTAGCCACCGACGAATGCGACGCTTCAATAAAATTCAAAGAAGCATACATAAAGGCAAAAAAAGAAGATATAGAAATAATAAAATCCCCAGTCGGACTTCCGGGAAGGGCAATAAAAAATGAATTTCTTGAAAAAGTTAACACCGGGGAAAGACAATATTTTAAATGTCCCTGCCAATGCCTGAAAACCTGTAATTTTAAATCCGCGTCATACTGTATCGCCCTGGCCCTGGTTAATGCCAAACAAGGCTCTTTAGATAAAGGCTTTGCCTTTGCCGGCGAGAATGTTGATAGGATAGACAAAATTATCTCCGTAAAAAATCTTTTTAAAAAACTCAAGGAAGAATATTCCCGGGCCGCCAAAGCTGACGGGAAATAAATCAAAAACAATCAGGGGGAATGTCGGCCCGGGGAATTTCGGCGGCTATACTCATAGATTAGTCCGGCCTTTTATTGCAGCCGTTTAAAAATCCGTTCTCCTGTTCTCTTCCTAACATAATTCATTTAATACAAAATTGCTTCTTGATTACGGTAAAGACAACAAAAAACTAACTTTTAGGAATAACCTTTGCTTTACCTTTTACCACTACTTTTCCGGCGGCATTTAAAACTCTGTATTTCAATATACAGATTTTTATTTTATCAATCTTTTTAATGACTTCCACTTCGGCGGTAAGTTCTTCGCCGACAAAAGCCGGATGGGTAAATTTAGCGTTCATCTCCCTTGCAACGGTCCCGAGCCCCGGCAGCTTCGTGCCTAACAGCCCGGATATTATTCCTGTAAGAAGCACGCCGTGGACTATAGTTTTTTTAAACTGTGATTTTGCCGCATATTCCTCATCAACATGTATAGGATTATAATCTCCGGTAGCGTCGGCAAAAGCATCTACTTTATCCTTGTTGACAGTTACTTTAATTGTTTCTTTATCTCCGATATTTAATTCTTCAAAGGTCAAGCTTTTATGCATTTTTACTCCTTAA
>JAQICQ010000200.1 GCA_027858455.1 Elusimicrobiota bacterium
GGACTTTTTTAAACTTCATAACAATTACTCGGTCGCTAAATATTCTCTGAGCTGCTTTTTGTTTTCTTTGGCTTTCAGTCTTCTTAAGGCCTTGGCCTCTATCTGCCTTACTCTTTCACGTGTTATTCCAAATACCTGGCCTACATCTTCTAGAGTCCTCGGATATTCGCTTTCCAGCCCTTCGTAAAGCTCTTTCTTAACATCATATTCCCTCTTAAGATTGTTTATTTCTTTCCTTTTAAGTTTAATACCAAACCTTAATTTAATAATTAACGCTTCTCTTTCCTTGAGCCGCGACAAGACATCGCCTACCTCTTTATTTCTCATAGCCTGGCGGGTTGCGGCATCCGGTGTTGTCCCTTCGGTATCCGGAATAAAATCTTCAAGCCTGCTATTATCGTCATCTCCTATCGGAGTATCTAAAGATATCGGTTTTTGCCGTATCTCAATTATCCTTCTTATCTTATCTTCATCTATATTTAATTCCTGGGAATACTCCTCTATCATAGGTTCCCGACCGTAAATTTGCCGCCACTTTCTGGATACTTTTGAGAGTTTATTGATTATTTCTTTCATATGAACAGGGATTCTTATGGTCCTGGCCTGATCGGCAATTGCGCGGTTTATAGATTGCCTTATCCACCATGTCGCATATGTTGAGAATTTAAACCCTTTTTTATACTTAAATTTATCCACGGCTTTCATCATCCCGATTGAACCTTCCTGTATAAGGTCCAGCAGAGAAAGATTGGGATTAGTATGTTTTTTTGCTATTGAGACCACCAACCGAAGATTTGCGCGAACCAGCGCCAGCTTTCCTTTTTCTACTTTTTTCTCATATTCATAAAGCCGTTTAATTATATCCCTCAATTCTTCGAGATTCAGCTCAAACTTTCGAGACCTTCCCTGCATGCTTAACCTGATTCTTTTTAACTTATCCTTTACTATTTCCATTCTTCGGGTAGTTATTCCGGTCTTTTTTTGAAACATATACGAACTTAAATCTCCGGACTTATAATCTTTATATAATTCATCTGCCTCATCGAAAGAAATATCAATTTGCGCGACAATTTTTTTCATTTCCTTTTCTTTTTTATATATATTACTCGTTTTTTCTTTAAAAATATCTATAATATTTTGAATTATGGACTTTCTTAATTTAAGATCAAGTATGCTTTTAATAATATCTTCGTGTTCTTCTTTTATCTCATCTATTAATTTTTGCCTGTCATCAGCTAAAAGACCTTTTACATTCAATTTGTCTTCTCTGCGCTTAATCTTCCTTTCCCTTCTTTTAACTTCGTTAAATACATTGTTAACTTTGTTTTTCATATCTTCAAGTATCTTTTTTGTTTTTTTGCCGCGGCGCATAATATCGCGGGGCTCTATTATTTCTTTTCTTAATTTTACCGCTATCTTTTTAAACTCTTTTATGCCTATGTGAGTCCCTATAATTAATTTTACAAGTGCCTGTTCATTCTCCTGAATACTTTTAGCAAGATGCATTTCCTGTGTTCTTGAAAGAAGCGGCTCTTTACCCATCTCGCTAAGATACATTTTTATAGAATCAGCCGGATTTATAGCGGTTTCATGCGAACTTGAACTTCCTGTTTCAGAATCAATTTTTTTCCGTAATCGGCGGCGTTTACGTTTATCAATTACCTCAATATCCGCTGAATCCAGCAGTGCAAATAGCCGGTCAAACTCTGCCGGCTCTATCTTTTCATCCAGCTGTTGATTTATCTCCTCGTAAGTAAGCTCGCCGTTTTTAGTACCTTTTGAAATTAATTTATCTATGTTTGACAAAATTGCCTCCCCGTGTTCTTTTATTTTCCTATCTTTATAGTCTTATCCCTGTTTAACTCTCTGGCAAGACGGCTGAAACTCTTTTTCATGTCTTGCGGCACCGGCCGGCCGGCGCGGTGCATCTCTTTGAGCTTTACTGCAAGTTTGTTGTAATCTCTTGCTTTTCGTAAATTCTCTAAACTGTCTTTTAACAGTCTGAAGTAATCCTGCGGACTGTCTGACTTTATCTCTTGCATCGTCAACCGGGTTATCTCTTGGTTAATATCCTTATGCGAATTGCCTATAAGCCGGGTAATATCACATTTACATTCTTTAAGGTAATTCTTTAAAATATCTAAATACCTGTTTTCAATAAAATCTATATCTTTTAAAAATTCTTTTATATCTGGGCAGATACTCTCATTTCTGAGAGCTAAATGAAGCAGTTCTTTACAAATTTTTTCGTCGCGGCTTAAAGGTAGTTTATTTTCATGTAAATCCGGCCCTCTGCTTTGGCTGCGCCGGGAACTTTTTTGAATCTCATTTTTTACTGCTGATTCGCCGACAGCAATTTTCTCGCTTACTATCTTAATGATTTCCTCTTTTTTGATTTCACCGTTGATCTTGTTTATCAAGGGCGCCAGATCTCTTATTATTTTTAATTTCTTCTGCGTCCTGTCGGATATATCGTTAAATTTATCTATGGAGTATCTTATTCTCCAATCTATGACTTCCGTTGAATTATCTAATAATCCCATAAACTCCTTGCGATCTTTTCTTATTATATCCTCAGGGTCTGTTCCCTCGGGAAGTTCACAGACTTTCCCCGTAAGATCGGACTCGACTACCATTTCCACTGCTCTTACAGTGGCTTTCGCCCCGGCATCATCTGAATCAAAACAAAAGATAACTTCATCGACCCAGTGCTTAATCTTATATATGTGCTGTGAAGTAAGCGCTGTGCCGAGGGCCGCAACTGCATACGGTATATTATATTGATGCGCGGCTATGACATCCATATAGCCTTCCAGAAGCAGAATTTTTTTGCTCTTTCTGATCCCACTTTTCCCCTGTTTTAATCCATAAAGAATTTTTTTCTTTTCAAATATCTTTGTTTGCGCGGTATTTAAGTATTTGGGCATATTCGCATCATCTATGACCCTTCCCCCAAAACCTTTAACCTGACCTCGTTCATCCATTATCGGAAAGATTATCCGGTCTTTAAATTTATCGTAAACGCCGCCGCCTCTGCTTTGCCCGGCAAGGCCGGACTCTAAAAGAATATCCTTATTAACACCTTCGCCGAGAGCTTTATTTACAAGCTGATTGCCGGCCGGCGCATAACCTACAAGAAACTTTTTTATCATATCTTCGTTTAACCCGCGGCTTTTAATATAATTATAAGCTTTGCCGGCGGCGTCAGTCTTTAAATACTTGTTGTAAAATTTAGCCGCGCGTTCATTTAATTTTATGATTTTCTTATTTAATTCCCGGCGCCGGACATATTCTTTATTTTGCGGTGTATCAAGTTTGATTCCGGCCTGCTCGGCCAGCCGTTTTGCTGCTTCGGGAAACTCTATACCTTCCATTTCCATCAAAAAGTTAAAGACATTGCCCGACTTTCCGCAGCCGAAACAATGATATATCTGTTTTTCGGGAGAAACTACAAAAGAAGGAGTTTTTTCCTGGTGAAAAGGGCAAAGGGCTTTATAATTTGCGCCTGTCTTTTTTAGAGGAAAATATTCTTCAACCAGTCTTACTATATCTGAATACTCGCTTATCCTGTCTATATCCCGAGGTTCAACCATTTCTTTCTACTCGTACAAAACCGGAGAAAGCCTCTATAGCAATATCTCTGAATTTATCTGTTATCTTATCCAGAAGCAGATTTAATCCTATGTTATCGGAAGATATATGCCCGGCAATAACAACATTTAGATTTTCTTCTTTTGCTTTCTTGAAATGTTTTTCACTCATATGCATTCCAACAACTGTCGATACCCCGGATTTCACTAAATCTTTAAGCAATTTATAATTTCCTTCGGTTCCCCCTGTCATATCTACAAATATCTTTCCGCATTTATTGTTTTTATTACCGTTTAAAATAGACGGCGCCTGCCCTTTTACTGCCGAATCTTTATATTCCGGGATTTCCAGAAGCATATCAATTAAATCCTTAAGTCTATGCGGTTCCTCCTGCTTAACTTTTCTGTCCAGATATGCCTTAACATGGTTATCAGCAGGCGTATGTATATTCATCGTAGGTATTTTTAAAAGACGCGCTGCGTCCTGTGTTTTAAAATGATTTGCCGCAGAAACACTTCTGGCAACTTCCGCCTTACGGCTGCGTGTAAGATTCTGGGCTATACTGGAGGTTACTCCCTCTCCCGAAAGAATATCCGTCTGCATATCCATAACTTCATAGAAATTTGATAAAGATCGCCCGGTCGGATGGTGCCCTATAACGACAGATTTATCATCGGAGTTTTCCGTAATACTTTTTATCATCAGGAGTTCTGATGTATCCACATCTATGCCTACCCACATCTTATTAATCTGAGTATCTTTATTACCCCAGATTATTCTTGAATCAGCATAAGGACTTTTAAGAGTATGTTTATCAAAGATTTCTTTTTTTATACCGTCCAATTTGTTATATTTTTCTTGATTTTCTTTTAAAATACGGTCAATCTCAGCAGAGGTCCTGACATCTTCTTTTATGCCTTCTTTAACTGATATGTCAAATATTTCCTTTAATGTAACCATACTCTATTTTCTCCTTCCTTTATCCTGATACAAAGTTATTGTCCCTGATAAAGAATCTGTATTTTAAATCTTTTGCCCGAGATATACCTATGCGGGGACTTCGGGCCGTCTCTCGGCGGGTCGTGTTCCCCATAAAGTCTCCGGCACAAGCTCCTTCCAGTATATATATATCGGATTTATTCAAACATTTGTTGTTATCTTTAATATTTATACCCAGAGCCTGCGTTAGTTTGCCGGGGCCCGAAGCTAAATTTCTTAACTTGTCTGTTCCCCGTCTTTTGCTCATGGCATTGACTCCGAAAACCGGTTCAACGGCCCTTATCAATACCGCCGCCGGAACTTTTTCAGGCTCTGTAACCACGTTAAAACAAAGATGCATACCGTAAATAGTATAAACATATACCGTACCAGCAGGTCCGTACATAACACTGTTTCGTTTTGTGATATTACCTGCCGCATGACAGGCCGGGTCACCTTCGGACAGATAGGCTTCGGTTTCTACAATTCGCCCGGAGCATACTTCACCCTTTTTTTGAGTAACTATTAACTTATCCAAAAGATCTTCGGCAACCTCTAAGGTCGGCCTGTCAAAAAAGCATGCTTCTAATACTTTATGATCTCTATATTTTCCTTTTAACAAACTTATTTAGCCGCGACGTTTTTTAGTATTTATGAGTTTTTTTATTCGTTTGGCTTTCAGTTTATTTTTAAGTTTCAATCTCTTATCCCGGGACTTTTTCAGTTTCCTTTCCACGCTAGGAGCGCGATAGAACCTGCGTTTTCTAAGCTCGGTTTTCAGCCCGGCTTTGCTGCATGCTCTGCGGAATCTTCTAAGTACTGAATTTGTAGATTCCCGGTCTTTTTTTTCTACCATTGGTCCGTTTGCCATTATTTAATTCACCTTCCTTTCATAAAATATTTTTATCCCGGAGGCCACCCCATCTTTCTTCCACCCAAAAGATGGACATGAAGATGGTCTACCTCCTGCCCCCCGTCTTTGTTGCAGTTGATTACTGTTCTGTAGCCGTTTTCTGCAATATTTAAATCTTTTGCTATTTTTTTTGCCGCCTCCATGCATTCAGCAACTATCACCCCGGACGCATCGTTAATTGTTGCGATATGTTCCTCGGGTACTATTAACAGATGAACCGGCGCCTGCGGATTGGCATCTCTAAACACCGCTATGCCCGACTCCCTGTAAATTATATCGGTTTCAATGCTGCCGTCTAAAATGCGGCAAAAAACACAATCTTTACTCTTTGGATTCATCATTTGATTTAGCTAGTAATAACATATAAATTCAACTTTTGCAAACAGCGATATTTTTATACTATAACCGCTGTAAGAATCCGGCCTGATATTCCCGTTATTCTGACCTTTTCCAATGCTTTTATATCCATAGCATCGGCTCCTTTTATAATAATGGGCATATAATCCCTGGTATAGCCCCTCATGTTTTTTTCTACCGCCACCTCTTTTACAGCACCTACCGCATCTTTAAAATGTTTTTCCCTTATCTTTTCGGCCATATTTCTTAAAATTTCCATTCGTTCTCTTTTAACAAATTCATCAACCCGGATACTCTTTTGGAATTCGTAAGCTTTAGTACCCTTGCAGTTTGAAAATCTAAAGATATGTACTTTAACCGGCTTTGTTTCTTCAATAAAATCCAGCGTATCAGTAAAGCAACTTTCACTTTCACCGGGAAATCCTACAATAACATCAAACGCAAATACAGCGCCGGTTATATTTTTCTTAATATTATCTATAACCCGACCTACCTTCTGCATATCATAACCTCTGTTCATCTTTTTTAAAACGCTGTTATTCGCGCTCTGAATTGGAATATGAAAATGCGGACAAAATCTTTTATCCCTGCTTAAAAGTTCTATATTTTTTTCTGTCAAAGAGAGCGGGTTGAGGGAGCTGAATCTCCATCTGAAATTGCCTTTCATATTTGCCAGGCCAAGTATCAATTCATCTAATTTAATATATTCCGCTGAATTTGTTGCGCACAAAACCAATTCTTTGTGGTTTTCTAAAAACCCTTTTGCTTCTTCAATTACCTCAGACGGATTTTTTACATAATAAGGCTTTTTTATCTGTCTTACCAGGCAATAAGTGCAGTTTCCCCGGCACCCATGCTGTATTGTTATAAATCCCCTGGAGTGGCCCCTGAATTTTTTAATCCGGGTACGAGGATTATCAAGATATATAAAACTTGAAGCGCTTGTCGCCGCTCCAAATTTAAAATTTCCTTTATACCTTCTTACACTGCACCCTATGGTCAAAATCTCTTTATCCGGGTACCGCCTGGAAATCTTCCTGATATAACTCCTCTCTTTACTTTCACTCCGATTAGTAACAGAGCAGGTATTAATAATTATTATATCCGCATGTTCTGGGGAATTAACGCAGGATTTTCCGATGTTTTTAAGGTTTTCGGATAAAAGCCGGCTGTCGTATTGATTTATTTTACAACCAAAATCTTTTATATAAAACTTTCCGACGGTCTGTCCCATTAATCTTCCCGGCAAAGAAGATTTGATGCGACCGCGACCGACGCAGTTTCAACATCAAGTATGAGGTTTCCCAGTGTACGTACTTTAAGTCCACTCTCTTTTGCCGAACCAATCTCCGGGCTGCTGAATCCGCCTTCGGGCCCTATAAATACCGCCATTTTGAAGACAAGGTCGTCCTCTGATATATATTTTTGGCCGTCATTTTGTTCCCAGAATATAATACCGGACTTAAATTCTTCTTTTTCATACAGATGTAAGGCCTCTTTAAAACTAACTGCATCCCGAATTTTAGGTATCTGCCGACGCTTAGAAATTTCCGCGCCGTTGCGGGCCTTTTTTAACCACCTGCTGTAATTTTTATCCTTTTGACGAGAATTAATCTTTTTAATTGTTCTCGACGATATAAAAGGAACAAATTTATTTACCCCAAGCTGGGTGCATTTAAAAATTATACTTTCAATTTTTCTTCTTTTGGGAAGCGCGACAAAAAGTGTTATGTCTCTGGGCGGAACCCGGCATATCTCAATCTTACTTTTTACATCAGCTACAAAGCTGTCTTTTGTAACTTCAATTATCTCTGCTTTATATTCCCTGAAATGCTTGTCCCCTATAATCAGCGGATCGCCGGTGCTAATTCCTGCGACAGAAAGGTGATGTTGATTATACCCTTTTATTTCATGGATTGAGCCCACACTAAGAGCTGAATCTATAAATATTTTATCCACTTATAAGCTTTTTCCACCAGGAAGTTTCTTTGAGTTCAGCGCTGTCCTCCCCCATAAGAGCGGCATATTTTACCAGCGCCATTTTTTGATCTGTAGAAAGTTTTTTAGGGATGGTCACTTTTACTTTTACGTAGAGGTGCCCTTTGCCGTAACCGTTAAGTTGGGGCATACCTTCTGATTTAAGCCTTATCTTTGTTCCCGACTGTATTCCTTCGGGAATTTTTATCTTCTTTTGTCCGTTTAAAGTTTTTATGGATTTTTTAGTGCCAAAGACCGCTTCGGGAAAATTTATTTTTAGTTCCGCATAAAGGTCCGAACCTTTTCTTACGAGAGACTCATGCGGTTTAATATTAATAATCACATACAAATCTCCGCGGGGACCGTTATAACGGCCGGCGTTTCCCTGCCCCGTCACTCTCAAAGTAGCTCCGTTAGTTATGCCGTCCGGAATCTTTATGTTTATTGTATCCCTGTGGGCTTCAAGCCCGGTTCCCCGGCAGCTTGAACAGGGGTTTTTAATCTCCCGGCCGGTTCCCAAGCATTTAGCGCAAGTTTGCGACACCCTGAAAAGACCGCCTCCGGAGATAACAGTACCCGAACCGCCGCAATCCCTGCATTGAGAATGATCTCCGCCCTGGCCTCCGCACTCCGGGCAAGGGTCCTGCCTGAGAATTTTAACTTTTAATTCTTTTCCCTCGGCGGCAGCCTTTAGTGATATTTACTGGCTTAACTTAAGAGAACTTCCCTGAAATACTTTTTCCCTCCGGCGGCGCTGCGCTGATCCGGAAGCCCCTCCGCCGCCTCTATCTCCAAAGAACTGTTCAAAAACATCACCTAAATCCGAAAAACCGCCGCCGGAAAAGCCCCCGCCGGAAAAACCTCCGCCGGCCCCTTCAAAACCACCGCCTCCAAACCCTGCTTGAGCGCCTTCTGCGCCGTAGCGGTCATATTGTTTTCTTTTAGCAGAATCCCCCAGAACATCATAAGCATGATTTATCTCTTTGAATTTTTCCTGGGCTTTATCGTCACCTTTATTTCTGTCAGGGTGATATTTCAAGGCAAGCTTACGGTAAGCTTTCTTTATATCCTTCTCTGAGGCGTCCTTTGACACGCCGAGTATGTCATAGTCTTCTTTATTAGCCAATTAACTTACTTGATCTCAAGGTTTTAAGAATCTTCTTTATCTTCGTCTTCAACTTCGTAATCAGCGTCGACGACCTCTTCATCATCGCCGGAACTTTGCTTTTCTTCAGAAGCTTCTTTCTTAGGCTGAGCTTCCGAGGCTCCTTCCTGTCCGCCCTGCTGTTGCTGAGCTTGCTTATAAATATACTGAGCCATCTCTTGTGAAGCCGAACTTAGTTTTTCGGCAGCGCTGTCAAGCTCTTCTTTGCTGTTAGATTCCATCTTTTCTTTTGCCGAAGAAAGTTCTTTTTCAATATCTTTTTTAACCTTATCATCAATTTTATCTCCGTGCTCCTTTAGAGATTTTCCAACCGAGTAGACCAAGCTTTCAAGTTTATTTCTGGAGTCAATAAGTTCTTTCTTCTTTGAATCTTCCTCTTCGTGTTGTTTCGCTTCTTTTACAAGATTATCAATGTCATCGTCCGATAATCCGCTTGAAGCTTTTATAGTTATGGACTGTTCTTTACCGGTCCCCTTGTCTTTTGCTGAAACATGTATTATCCCGTCGGCGTCTATATCAAACGATACCTCTATCTGGGGTACACCCCTGGGAGCCGGCGGAATCCCCGTAAGCTCGAACTGTCCGAGAGATTTATTATCAGCGGCCATCTTCCGCTCACCCTGCAAAACGTGAACCGTTACTGCGGGCTGACTGTCGGCTGCTGTTGAAAAGACCTTGCTCTTTTTAGTAGGTATAGTTGTATTCCTGTCAATAAGAGGAGTAGCAACAGCTCCTAAAGTTTCTATGCCTAAAGTCAGCGGAGTAACATCAAGCAATAATACATCTTTTACTTCTCCGCCTAAAACTCCGGCCTGAATAGCCGCTCCTGTCGCGACCACTTCATCCGGGTTTATCCCTTTATGGGGTTCCCTTTTAAAAAGACCCTTAACTTTTTCCTGAACTAAAGGCATACGGGTCTGGCCGCCCACAAGAATAATTTCGTTTATATCTTCCGGGTTAAGTCCGGAATCTTTAAGGGCTGCCTTTACAGGCCCTACTGTCCTTTCCACAAGATCGCTCACTAAAGACTCCAGTTTCGCCCTGGAAAGAGTAAGATTTAAATGTTTGGGGCCGCTTGAATCTGCCGTAATATACGGTAAATTTATTTCGGTTTTTGTAGTTGTAGAAAGCTCGCACTTGGCTTTCTCGGCGGCCTCTTTAAGGCGCTGTTTGGCCTGTTCGTCTTTTCTCAAATCCAGCCCGTTTTCTTTTTGAAACTCTTCGGCAATCCAGTTTATTATTTTCTGGTCGAAATCATCACCGCCCAGGTGTGTATCGCCGTTTGTTGAAAGTACCTCTATAACGTTAGTGTCGTCTTCTTCATCATGGGCTCCCTGAAGGATTGATATATCAAAAGTTCCCCCGCCCAAATCATATACACCGATTTTTACATCGGTTTTTTTCTGCAAGCCATATGCCAGCGCAGCTGCGGTTGGTTCATTAATAATTCTTTTTACATCCAACCCGGCTATCTTACCGGCTTCCCTTGTTGCTTTACGCTGAGAATCGTTAAAATACGCCGGCACAGTTATTACTGCTTCGGTTATATCCTGTCCGATATATTTTTGAGCGTCATTCTTTAACTTTTGGATTATCTTAGATGATATTTCGGACGGGGAATAATCCCGGCCCTTTATTTTTATTCTTACATCCCCGTTTGAAGCACCGGTGAGTTCATACGAAACATGCTTTCTGTCCTCTGCTATAGCATCAGAATTTAATTTTCTGCCCATGAAACGTTTGGCAGAAAAGACAGTGTTTTTTGAATTTGTTATAGCCTGTCGTTTTGCAACCTGACCTACAAGTTCTTCACCGTCTTTTGTGAACCCTACTACCGACGGGGTAGTCCTGTTACCTTCGGCATTCGATATTATTTCCGCCTGCCCACCTTCCATTATTGCCATACATGAATTTGTCGTACCTAAATCTATTCCTAATATTGCCATAATTATATCCTCTTTATATATTTACTCTTTATCATTTTTTACCACTACAACCATAGCCGGCCTTAGCACTAACTCTTTCCAAAAATATCCCGACTGTAATACTTCCGCAATTTCTCCTTCTTCTTTATCTTTATCTTTTATAAAACTTACCGCATGATGCAGATTATGATCAAATTGTTCTCTTTCCGCATCCATTTTTTTTAATCCGTTGCTCTTTAAAGTATTATATAATTCCTTCTTAATCAGGCCAATCCCCTCAGGGTCAACACTGCCTGAGTCCAGAGCTCTTTGAAGGTTATCGAGCACTCCCAAAACAGTTTCGGCTAAATATTTCTTACCCTCGTTGAAATTTTGAGCAGTCTGCTTTGTGGCTCTTTTCCTGAAATTATCAAACTCAGCGCGTGAACGTTTCAGCTGGTCAAGAAGCCCCTCTGCTTCCT
>JAQICQ010000201.1 GCA_027858455.1 Elusimicrobiota bacterium
TAATCCCGCCCACTTTAAAGCCCACCGCAGGAATACCGCATGCCGCAGCCTCGATTACGGAGAGGCCGAACCCTTCTACAATTGACGGTTGGAGTAAGATATCAGCCGCCGGGAGAACAGTAAATATATCTTTTAAGTATCCCGTAAAAATAATATGTTCAGTTAGTCCTTTCCGGGCAATAATCTTTTTCAGGATTTCTGTATATTCTCCTTCACCGACAATAAGACCTTTTACCCTGTAGTTATTTTTTATTAATCTTTCGAGAACTTCAATAAAATATTCGTGCCCCTTTAATTTCACAATCCTTCCCGCCATTGCTAAAACAATCTCTCCGTCGTCTATATTATACTTATTTCTTATCTTTTCTTTTTTGTTGCTGTCGGGGATGGGGGCTTTACCTATATTAATCCCGTTGTTTATTACCTCATACTGCGCCGAGCGGCCTACTTTATGGGACAAAAACTCTTTTCTCGCAGTTTCTGTCAATACAATAATTTTTTTGGAAAGAGGAGCAAGCAAGCATTCGATAATTTTTATTATAGAACTCTTAAATTTAGAGAAATATCCGTAAAAAATTATGCCGTGCGGCTGGTAATATACATTTTTTATACCCGCAAGACGGGCGGCTATCCTGCCGGCGAAACCTGCTTTGGAAGAATGCAGATGGACAATATCCGGTTTTTTCTCCATAAGTATTAACCATATCTCAGCTATCGCAAGCAGATCAAAGAACGGATTTATTTCTCTCTTAAGAAATTTTAATTCTACACTACTATCGGTATGGCCTGTTTTACCTTTTCCGGAAAACAAAAAAGTATTGTATCCTTTTTCTCTTAAGCCCTCTGCCATCTTTTTACATATATAAGACGACCCGCCCGGGTCCAGCCGGGTAATTATATGAAAGATTATCATATAACCTTAATAGCGAAATATCTCCGTGCACCTACGGCAGACGGAAAACCTGCCTTCTTTTTTAAGCAGTTCCCTGAATTTGCGGGCTTTTTTCCCGTTCCACACTTCTTTAAAATCTTCTTCAATCACATTACCTAAAGAATATCCAAAATTTAGGCAGGGATGCAGACTTCCGTCCGGAAATATATAAGAGCATATCCACGGAGACTGGCATTTGCCTTTATAAGATTCAGGAAACCATTCTTTTTCCGTGTAGTATTTCCTTATTTCTTCCTTGTTAAAATTCGGATATACATTAATCATGAAATCATATTTTTTCTTCATAGCATTAATTTCACTTAATGAATCAATTAATTTTCCGGGATCTATCTCCGGCTCCATTACAAAACCCTCCCAATCTTCCGGCTTCAAAAAAGGATATTCCTTCTTAGTTTTTTTGATATCTTTATGAGTTAAATATATAAGGTTATGGAATGTGATAGAATCCGCGCCCAAATCTTTGGCGACTTCAAGCATATCAGGCAATTTATCGTAATTAAATTTTGTTATAGTAGTCTGCAGATTTATAAGCGGTTTTGGCCCATCTCTGCCGTAGGTGATTTTTTTTATTCCGGCTGATATCTTATCAAAGAGACCTTCTATCCCCCTTATACTGTCATGAACATTCCGGGGTCCGTCAATGGAAATATTAATTTCATCTATTCCGGTTTCAATAAGATCATCGGCATATTCTTCAAGAAGATAGGCATTCGTTATCATCAGACAGTGCATCTTCTTTATTTTTATATAACTTACAATATCTATAATATTTTTGTGAAGCAGCGGCTCTCCGCCGAACAAAGTAATATTAGGTTTGAAATTTGCCACATTATCTATTATTTTTTTAACCTTTTCAAAGTCCATTGTGCTTTCTTTGATAGATTTATTTTTTGTAACTCCCGCATCTCCCCACTGGCCGCACATCTTACATCTTAAATTACAGTTATGGGTAAGAAATAATGTCAATGCTTCGGGGAGCGGGGCAAAGTCCGGTTTTAACCTATAGAAAAAAACTGCTTTTAAACGTTTCCCGAGGACCCTTATTCCATAGCCGGGCTGCTGGAAAAATTTTATTAAATTTCTTTTTAAGTTTTTTGCCGGGAACATTACATACCTCCCAAATTATAACCAAACCCCATACTGAACATATAACCGTTTCCGTTATAATTACCAAAATCATCAAATTTATAATTTACAATCCTGTAACCCGCCTCATTAAATATTGAAAATTTTTCATTATTCTTA
>JAQICQ010000215.1 GCA_027858455.1 Elusimicrobiota bacterium
TTCAGACACTGTTTCTTTTGTTTTTAAAAGATATATTATGGCTGCAGTAATTAAAGTTGCTGCTATTAAAATCAATGTTAATTTAAATATCATTTCTTAGTTATTTTTGTTTTTAAAAGTGTTCTTGTAAAATCATTCTTTAATGATCTCTTAAAATCATTACTCTTAAAACCATTACTCTATGTTTCCCACAATATTGTCGCTAAAGTCGTATAAAATTTCCGCAGAATGCCATAGCAACAACAATAACCTTCCGCAGAATGCCATAGATAGAGCGAAGAACTTCCGCAGAATGCCATAGCTGAATTATACTTCAAGATACTCTTGTTCCGGAGCTTCTAAAAAAGCGATTAATTTATAATCAGCTTTATCTTTGTTAAGAATTATTTTCAACTTTATAATCCGCCCATCTGTTGTTTTTGAAGTATTAATTTCTTCAACGGATTTTAAAAACAAATTTTTTCTTTTGCTTTTGTATTTATGTTTAGATGATGGCGGCAACTGCAGTTCTTTTATAAGATTTTCAAGGTTAATGCTGTAAACGTCGTTTGGAATATAAAGCAGCCGGGGTTCAAGATATAATCTTAACTTCCAGGCGATCTCATTGCGGATTGTAAGTAAGCCGTCAGATTTCGATATAGATTTTCTGTCATCTAATTGTTTGCTTACTGTCGTTGAAAACATGACCTCAAAAATTGTCTCCGCGGTTTTTCCTTTTCCCGCATCGATGATTCTCACATCTCCAAGAAGATAAAAACCGAATCCTTTAAGGCCGAGATCCAGTTCCTCCAGACGATAATAATACGGATAACTATTGAGCTCTCGTAAAGTCGTGTTTAATTGTTCTAATTGTGAACCGCCGAATTTTTTCCAACCCAGATAACCAGCCAATTCCCGGGCCGGGACCCGCACAAAACAGACAACTGTTCCGTCTTTATGTTCTAAAACCTGGGACCCTTTATCAGTCCAGGCTTTTATGAGGGCCACGAAAAGTTTTCCGTGATACACGGTTGGAATACCGACGGCCTTATCTCGCGGCCGGGATTTTCCCCGGATTAATGTTACTTCTACTTTTTTTCCGTCTTTGGTTTCAGTTTTGTAAATAACTGTATCAGATGTCTTTTTGTTTTTTGATGTGGCAAAAAACTCCTGGCCTATAAATGTAGGAAAAGGAATTTGCCCGCGGAAATATGGTTGAAGCATTTTTCTTTTATCCGGAATTGAGCCCACCGGGATATTTACCGGTATTAAGTTCCCGAAAAGATTTTGCTGGGTCAGTTCCCGGTAGGTATTTTTAGGGATAGTTTTTTTTATATCTTTGACGCCGTGTTTTTTCAGCTGTACTTGGAGCAGTTTATTAAAATATTTTGCCGGGTGGTTAACATCACCGGTTCTGATCTGATATTTTAATTCGCCCAGTTCTCCTTCAACGATTCCGGCCCCGAGTTCTTTAATTGCATTTTTGTAAAACGGCAGAGATTTTTTACTTTTAGTATATTTCAGGATTTCGTCAAGCAGGTATTGGGTCATTTATTTTTTACCAAGAGACTCTGTAATGAGCCTGGTAATAAAATCTGAGATTGTTTCTCCCGTGTTTGCTCTATTCTGCCAGGCAAGGCTTGAAGCTTCTTCAGTAAGATAGACCGTGTGCTGCTTTTTGACTTCTTGACTTTTTGACTTTTTAGTCTTTTGACTTTTTGAAGTTTTCTTTTTTTGTATGAAATCTTCAGTAACTTTATTTATGTGTGCTTTTGCCATTTTTTAAACTCCTTTCCTAATTTATTAAATTCATCGGCAGATTTGCTTGAAGGTTCATATTCAAATATTGTCATGCCGGTTATTCCGGATTCACTCATTGCTATTCGCTGACATATTTCTATTTTAAAAATTGGGATCTTAAATATTTCAAGAGCTTCTCTCGCCTCTCTTCCCAGGACAGTGCCTACTATTTTTTTAGATATAAGAATCCGCGGTTTAATTTTAATTGCTTTTGACTGCAGGCCCTCTTTTATAGTTTGAACGGTTTTATGGGCCGATCTTATATCAAAAGGTCCGGGTGTTACCGGAAGTATGGTAAAATCAGAAACTGCGAGAGCTGTCCGCATTATGAGGTCATCTTCCGGAGGGCAGTCTATAATAACATAATCATAATTGAGGGCTTCGGATTTTAAGGAAGATTTAAGGTCATTATCAGAATAGGGCTCATCAGTAATAATAAGGTTATTATTAACTACGTTATCTTTTTTCCTTATGCTATTCCAGTCGCAGATTGTTCCCTGGGGGTCTGCATCAACCAAAAAGATTTTTCCGGTTCTGGAAAGATACCCGGCAAGATTTATAGCGATAGTAGATTTTCCAACGCCGCCTTTAATATTTGATATAGAAATTATGTTTGACATATGATAAATATATAAAAAAGAAGTTAAGAAGTCAAGCCTTTAAGAAGTCAAACAGTTAAGAAGTGTTTACAACAAAGGAGGAGCGAGCAAGGGCGCTGTATCAGTTCCCGGAGTTTTTTAACGCAGGGACCTGATACCGAGTGAGGGAATCGCAGCGAAGCTGCGACAGCAGTTCGGTAGACCGGAAGGGCTACTGATCTGCTGCCG
>JAQICQ010000230.1 GCA_027858455.1 Elusimicrobiota bacterium
AGTTCGTGTCCAAGGTAGTGGCTCCCTGGGTAGGATTCGAACCTACGACAAGTCGGTTAACAGCCGACTGCTCTGCCAGCTGAGCTACCAGGGATCCATAAGTACTGACAATGTCAATATAAGTATATTAAATATTTAAATATTTTCAAATTTTACTTTCTGTTTTTAATGTGTTAACTCCTATTCTTGACAAGAATTGGTAGATTTGTAATATATAATTAGTGTACACATTCACAAACTATTGACAATATATTTTAGCCGGTAATTAAGTTGCAATCTAACTATAAACAGGAGTTTTTTATGACTAAAAATATGAAAACTATCGATGGTAATACCGCCGCGGCCCACGTGGCCTATGCTTTCAGCGAAGTTGCCGCTATCTATCCCATTACACCTTCTTCTCCTATGGGAGAGCTTGCCGACGCATGGGCGGCGGAAGGAAAGAAAAACATTTTTGGAGAACCTCTTGACGTTATAGAAATGCAGTCAGAAGGCGGAGCTTCCGGCGCAATACATGGTTCCCTCTCGGCAGGCGCTATGACCACTACTTTTACCGCCTCGCAGGGACTTCTGCTTATGCTTCCCAATATGCACAAGATTGCCGGCGAACTTCTCCCCACGGTCTTTCATGTTTCCGCAAGGAGTCTTGCATGCCAGTCTCTTTCTATCTTCGGCGACCATTCAGATGTAATGTCTGCGAGAAATACCGGTTTTTCAATAATGGCGGCTGCAGGTATTCAGGAGACCATGGATCTTGCCGTAGTATCCCACCTGGCAACGCTCGAAACCCGAGTGCCTTTTTTGAATTTCTTTGACGGGTTCAGGACCTCCCACGAGATACAGAAAGTCGAAATGATAGATTACGATACTATAGCTTCCATGCTTGATATGAAATATGTAAGGATGTTCAGAAACCTGGCCTTAAATCCCGAAAAACCTTTTCTTAAAGTCGGCGCAGAAAATCCCGATGTCTATTTCCAGGGACGCGAAGCCGTAAATAAATACTATATCAAGACCCCGGAGATTGTTCAGAAATATATGGATCTCTTAAAGAAAAAAACCGGCCGTGAATACAACCTCTTTGATTATGTGGGCGCAAAAGATGCCGAAAAGATTATCATTGCCATGGGTTCAGCCTGCGACGCAATAGACGAGACGGTAAAATACCTTACAGATAAAGGAGAGAAAGTCGGAGCTATAAAAGTACGGCTCTTCAGGCCTTTCTCAACGGAGGATTTTAAAGCAGCTATCCCTAAAAGCGTTAAAAAGATAGCAGTCCTTGACCGGACGAAAGAACCGGGTTCAGTGGGCGAGCCTCTCTACCTGGATGTGTCCTCTACTCTTTCGGAAAGCGGCATAAAAGTTATCGGCGGCCGTTACGGTTTAAGCTCTAAAGAATTTACACCTTCAATGATAAAAGGCGTCTATAACCACCTCGACGGAAAAGCTACTCATAATTTTACGGTAGGTATCCAAGACGATGTAACTAACCTTTCTATTGATATAAATGAAGAAATTGACGCTGAGGACAAAGATACCATCCGCTCTATTTTCTGGGGGCTCGGCTCTGACGGCACGGTAGGCGCAAACAAAAACTCCATTAAAATTATCGGTGACAACACCGACATGTACGCGCAGGGCTATTTCTCGTACGATTCTAAAAAATCAGGCGGAATTACAATATCCTTTCTCCGCTTCGGAAAGAAAAAGATACAGTCGCCCTATCTGATAAGCAACGCTGACTTTGTCGCTCTGCATAACTCGTCATATATCGGAAGATACGACATTCTCGGCGCCCTGAAAGAAGGCGGGACTTTTCTTTTAAACTCCACATGGTCCGACGAAGAAGCTTTTAATAATCTCACTCCTCAAATGCAAAAGACTATTATAGAGAAAGATATACAGTTCTATAATATAGACGCCCTCAAGATAGCCGGAGAAGTCGGACTGGGGACGAGGATAAATACTGTTATGCAGGTTGCTTTCTTTAAACTCACTGAGGTCATAGAACCCGAAAAAGCCATAAAACTCATAAAAGAGTCCATTGAGAAAACATATAAACTTAAAGGCGACAAAATAGTAAAAATGAACTGGGCAGCCGTCGATAAAGCCTCCGAGGCTTTAAGTAAAGTTAAATATCCCGACAGCGTTGACAAGATAAAAGAATCCTTTGACGCGCCTAAACTTATACCCGATAATTCTCCGGACTTTGCTAAAAATGTGATAGAAAAAATAATGCATCTTAAAGGAGACACTATCCCGGTATCGGATATGACCGTCGACGGAGCCGTGCCGACAGGGACCACAAAACTCGAAAAAAGAGGAGTCGCTCCCAAGGTGCCTGCATGGATACCGGATAACTGCATCCAGTGCGCAATGTGCTCTCTTGTCTGTCCCCACGCGGCGATAAGGGTGAAACAGATAAGACCGGAAAGTTTAGACGGCGCTCCAAAAACTTTCAATACTCTTGATTCCAAATCCAAATCAGAGTCAGGGAAAAAGCTCAAATTTAAAGTTCAGGTATATCCCGAGGACTGTGTAGGCTGCGGAAACTGCATAAATATATGCCCTACAAAAGACAAATCGCTTGAATTCAGTCCCATAGAGGATGAAAGAAAAGCAGGAGAGAATGAAAACGCTGCTTTCTTTAATAAATTAGAAGATAATATAACCGACGGTGTTCCTGAGGTTTCTCTTAAAGGATCGCAGCTTAAGACTCCGCTCTTTGAGTTTTCGGGAGCCTGCGCGGGCTGCGGAGAGACGCCTTATGTCAAACTCGTTACCCAGCTTTTCGGAGAACGGATGATTATAGCCAACGCCACGGGATGTTCATCTATATACGGAGGCACTTTTCCCACGATTCCCTACACCACCAATAAAGACGGTCAGGGGCCGGTATGGGCAAATTCTCTCTTTGAAGATAATGCCGAATACGGCTATGGTATGAGGCTTGCGGTAAATTCTAACAGAAGGCAGCTTAAATCCAATATCAAAAAAGCTATAGACGGCGGTATCTCCGATTCTTTAAAAAAATCATTTAAGAAAAATCTCAAGTTATGGGACAATACGGACAACCCCGCCAGGGACGCCGCTAAAGAAACAAAAAAACTTCTTAAAAAAGTTAAAAAGAAAGACAAAATCATAGAGAAAATCATTGAACTTCAGGACTATCTCGTAGAAAGGTCGGTCTGGGCCATAGGCGGAGACGGCTGGGCCTACGACATAGGATACGGCGGTCTTGACCATGTGCTGGCAGCGGACAAAAATATAAATGTGCTGGTGCTGGATACCGAAGTATATTCAAATACCGGAGGACAGTCCTCAAAAGCAACTAATCTGGCGGCGGTAGCCAAATTCGCCGCATCGGGAAAAAGAACAGGTAAAAAAGACCTCGGGCTTATTTCAATGAGTTACGGCTATATCTATGTAGCTTCAATATCGTTGGGAGCAAATCCCGTCCAGGCTATAAAAGCCCTGAGCGAAGCAGAAAATTTCGACGGCCCGTCTCTTGTAATTGCCTACTCTCCCTGTATAGCTCACGGAATTGATATGAGTAAGACTTACGACGAAGAGAAACAGGCCGTTCTTTCAGGCTACTGGCCTCTTTATAGATATAATCCGAAACTTAAAGAAGAAGGCAAAAATCCTTTTAATTACGAATCAAGAGATCCAAGAGTTAATATGATGGATTTTCTTATGAACGAGGTCAGGTATAATTCGCTTAAGAAAAAGTTTCCCGATGTCGCAGAAAAGCTCTACAAAGAAGCCGTTAAGTTTAAAGAAGACAAACATAAATTTTATAAAAAATTCAGCGAACTGTAATCTAAAATAATCTATACTGTAAATAATTAATCAACAGAAGGAAAAATTAAATTATATGAGACGCTTCTGCCCTTTTTTTTGTTTTGCTTTAATACTTTTTTCTCTACTAAATCTTTAATATCTCTGTATGCCGTAGCCCTGCTTACTTTTGTCATACCCACATACTTTCTCGTACTCAACCCGCCCTTAAAACCTCCGGGTCCGGCATCCAGCAAACGATTTATTACTTTGTTCTGTTTTTTATTAAACACTGTCCGGGCATGTTTTTGCCAGAAAAGAGATTTCTTTAATATGTTTCCGATAACATCTTTTGAATCCGCTATGGCGCGGGAAAAACAGTTAAGAAACCATTTAAGCCATTCTGTTATATCCAACGACCCTTTTTGGGTTTGTTCCAGTATATCATAATATGCTTTTCTCTCAGCCATTATTCGCCCGGAAAGAGAATAGTATCTTTGAACTATTTTTTCATCCCGAGCTAATGCCATATCTGTGAGCGCCCGGGCAACTCTTCCGTTACCGTCTCCAAATGGATGGATAGTTACAAAATAAATATGAGCAATTCCGGCCCTCAATACTCCGTCCGGGATTTTATTTTCATCTTTCCACCATTTCAAAAATTGCTTCATCTCTGATGGAATTCTTTTAGCGGGCGGCGCTTCGTAGTGAACCGTTTCTTTAGCTATCGGCCCTGATACTACCTGCATGGGATCCTTACTCCTCCATTTTCCGACCTCTATCTTCCTTAATCCGGAATACCCTGTTGGGAATAGCGCTGCCTGCCATGCTTTAATACGTTCAAAGGTAAGAGGCCTGTCATATTTTTCTGTTGCGTCAAGGAGCATATCTATTAGTCCTTCCGCTCTTCTATCGGGTTGTTTTAAACCCGCGGCAGATAATCCTAATTTTCTGGCAACTGACGACCGCACTGCTTCTTTATCCAAACGAACCCCTTCGATCGCCGCAGTTTTTATCGTTTCTTCTGCCAGTATTTCCGTTCTTGATTTCTGGTTATAATCAAACCCCAGAGACGATATTTTACTTATTAATTTACCCTGAGCCAGTCTCGCCTTACTCAGAGAATTAATTATTTCATCGCTCTGCCATTTAAAATTCGGCCAGTCTTTTAGTTCCCATATATAACGCATAAATATCTCCTAATCGCTTCATTATTTGAAACAATTATAACATATAATCGCTTCACAATCAATTTTCATTTGATTTTTGTGAAATTATTCAAATCTTTCGTTTGATTTTTGTGAAATCGTTGACCACAAAATAATTTATACTTTAATTAACTTGGATTCAAGGTTTTAGCGCAGCACATTCGTTCCAATTTGTTTTTACAGATTTATTATAACAATAGCTCAGGAAATAAACTTATTGCATATAGCGGAAAATCGCAATACATTTTACTTTTACTGAAATTCAACATTGAAGTTCTGCATAAATATTTTGGATTATATTTTCCTTTGTAAACTTTTAAACTTTTTGCTTTTAGATTAGTACCGGACTTCACTTCTAAAGGATAGATATACTCATCAGTTTGCATAATAAAATCAATTTCCGCCTGATGCCCGCTGGTCCAGTAATAAAGCTTTTTTATCCCACTTGTTATTACCTGCTGCGCTACATAATTCTCGGTAAAAACACCATTATACCAACTAAATAATTTATCTCCCTCTATTATTATTTTTGGACTCAGGTCTAGCATAGCGCCCAGTACACCAACATCTAACATATCTTTTTTAAAAATATTTTTTTCCTGATTTGCATTTAA
>JAQICQ010000008.1 GCA_027858455.1 Elusimicrobiota bacterium
GTCATCCCGATGAAGTATATACAAAAGAGAGACTTACATTAGCCGCCTGGGACGAATCCTATCATTCAACTTCCCGAACTTTAAATAAACATGTCAATACTCTGAGAAAAAAACTTGGGCCGTATGGCGAAAATATTAAAACTATTAGAGGCATAGGCTATAAAATAACCTTTAGAACTGTAGTCATTTAGTCCTTTCTATCCGTAGTCCTTTTTCCCTATAGTAATCGTTGATAAGACTTATTAAAATATATGTAATAACATGGCGCAATATATATATATTATTGATGATGATGACGATGTCATCACGTTGGTTAAGAATGTTTTTTTGTCGGATAACTTTAAGTGTAAAGCTTTTAAGTCCGGTGAGAAAGCTCTTAAATGTATAGAGAATAAACCGCCTGATTTATTAGTGCTGGATATAAATTTAGAGGGTTTGCTGACCGGCGCGGATGTAGCGCGGGTAATAAAACGTAACTCCGAAACCTCTGCTATTCCGATAATAATGATCAGCGGAAAATATACTGATACACCGGATATTGTAAAATTTCTAAATGACGGAGCGGATGATTATCTTACCAAACCATTCAGTCCGCGCGAATTGAAAGCCCGCGCCAAAGCAATCCTGAGGCGTATAAACGGGAATATCTATGAAGATAATTTTTTACGCACAAAAAAAGAAGAGATAGTCATAAATAAAAATACCCGTAATGTCCAGCTAAAAGAAGTAAGCGGGAATTCTGCCGGTCCCGAAATAACAGAACTTGATTTAACGCCTAAAGAATATGAACTTCTTTATTGTTTTTTAAAGCATCCGAATGAAGTTTTAAGCAGAGAAAGATTAACCATGCTGGCCTGGGAGAAAAAATATTGGGGGACCTCAAGAACGTTAGATAAGCATATTCAGACACTACGCAGCAAGCTTGGTAAAAAAGGAGAGATGATAAAAACTATAACGGGGGTAGGTTATGAATTTAACGATGCTTGATATTTTATCATACGGAAAGACGGTTGTCAGCAATTATGATATGGGGATGCGAGTAAGGCATGTGTCTCGCATGAAGTGTTTTTTTTAGGAGGGAGCATTAGGAGGAAGAATATGGGTAAAAAAATTATGGTAGTTGAAGATGATAAGTTTATAAGAAAATTTTTAAAATATTTGCTTGAGAAAAACAAATATATGGTTGTTGTTTGTAAGAATGGGATTGATGCTGTTTGCTCGGTAGAAAGAGAAAACCCGGATTTAATATTGATGGATATTAATATGCCTCTGATGGACGGCATAAAAGCGACAAAAAAAATTAAAAGTATGCGGGACTTTGCCCGTATACCTGTAATAATGGTCTCTTCGCTGGGCCATCTGGAGGAACTCACAAAATGTTTGGAGGCCGGAGCCGACTGCTATGTTATTAAACCTTTTGATTCGTATATGCTGTTAAAACGTATTAAAGAAGAGCTTGCTTGCCGCGTCTGTGATGTTGTCGTCCGGTAGTTATGCATAAAAAAGTATGTAAAATAGGAGAGTTATCGCGGCTATGCGGCTTGTCTAAATCCACCATAAGGTATTATAAAAAGATTGAACTTATCAGGGAATTATATCGTACGCCGGGAAGGGTTTCTCTTTATGAATTGTCCGGGACAGTAGAAAAAATCAATAAAATCAAAAAACTTAAAGAATGGATGACGCTCAAAAAAATAGGAATAATTTTAAGCAAAGAGAGATATGAAAAAAATATTAATAATTGAAAGCAATAAAAGAGAAAGGGCATTCTTAAAGAAAATGTTTTTAAGGGAAAACTATCTATGCTGCGAAGCTCCGACTGCGGAAATGGGGTTGAGGTTATTTAAAAAAGCGCGCCCGGATTTGGTCACTCTTGATATATCAATGCGGGGAGCTGTTACCGGTGATAATTTTTTGCGTAATATGAGGGATATCGCTAAACCGGATTTCGTACCGGTTATTGTAATAACAGGAAACAGGGATATGTTTACCTGGGATATAGCCTATAAATACAGAATTGCCGCTTTTTTTGGCAAACCTTTTGAGTATAAGGATCTTTTACAGAGGGTAAATGACACAATACGATGGAAAGATGTAGTAAAAAAGTTTAAATGAAAAGTAAATTAGGATGTCACAAAGTTAGCAGGAGTAATGATTGAAATACCTTTAAATTTATTCAGAGAAAGTAAATCTTTATCACCTGTAACGAAAAAATCAACATTTCTTGCGATAGCGCATTCCAAAATTTTATTATCAGCGATGTCGCAGTATACAGATATTTTTTCAGTAAACTCTACAAAGTTAATGTTGGTTTCTAATTAAGTTAAAAAGTTCCACAATAAACTAATAAATATATTTGTGTCCAAAACAACTTTATTCATACATTCTTATGGG
>JAQICQ010000023.1 GCA_027858455.1 Elusimicrobiota bacterium
GATTATCAGCAAACGAAAGGTAGGAGAAGCGAAAAAAGAATACCTACCGGTAAATTGTTTGGATTGAGAAAATTTGATTATATTCAAACATCGAAAGCAACTGGTTTTGTAAAAGGGAAAAGAAGCACAGGATTCTTTGCAATATCAAATTTGGACGGTGAAGTAATAAGCCCGTCTGTAAACGTAAAAAAGAATGGTAATAGATTGGCGGCAAGAACAACAACTTTAATTGACAGGAGGGAGGCGCATTCCTCCACGGGGCAAGCCCGCGTGGTTTCCTGCGCCTAAATTTTATGACAATTTATAAGAAAAAAATATACACTGTTTTATTGCCTTTTATGGTATTGATAATGGCTTTGGTTCCTGATTTAAAGGCAGGTGAAATATACAATAACGCCGGCACAACAGGTGCGGATTTCTTAAAGATAGTTCCGTCTCCTCGAGCTGCGGCGCTCGGGGAATCATTTACTGCTGTTGATAATGATTTAGCGGGGCTTTATTACAACCCTGCGGCGCTTGCTTCTATTAAAAATTATCGCGCTACTTTTGCCCATAATATATGGTTTGAGGATATAGCCTATGATTTTGCGGGCGGAACCTATCTTACAGAGTACGGTGTTTTCGGTCTTCAGGCCAGGTATTTATATTTAACAGAAAGTATACCGGGAACAACGCTGGATCAAAAGAGCATGAAGCCGATGCTTACCGGAGAAGAACTGACCGCTTCCGATCTGCTTGCGGGTTTAAGTTATTCCCGCAGTTTCAAAGGCGGGTTAATATCGGCAGGGGCGAACTTGAATTATATCTCCCGGAAACTTGCTTCTTACGGCGCTAATGCTTTTTCATCTGATTTAGGATTTTTATGGTCTCCTCCTTATATGGATAATATGTGGACGGGGGGACTATCGGTGCTTAATTTAGGCACTTCTTTGAATTTTGGAAACAGCAATGAGCCGCTCCCGTTTACCGTAAGGGCCGGTATTGCCGGAAGTTATGATATAAACAGCGTCCACGGTCTCCTTTTTTCATTGGATACAGCTAAGCCGGCAGACAGTAAACTCCGTTTAAGTTTAGGCGCGGAATATAATTTTAATGATATGCTTTTTGCCCGGACCGGCTATAAAATAGTCGGCGACGGCCTTGATACCTTAAGCGCGGGCGGCGGATTTCAGATGAAAGGTATTAGGCTGGATTATTCGTGGGTACCTTACGGCGATTATTTTTCAAATACACACCGCATTGCGATAACTTTTCCGATTGGAGAGAAAGAAAAGGGAAACCTTTACGGATCCGTAAAGCCGCAGAAAGAACCGTATTCTCCGCTTGTCGGGGAAGAAATTTTCATTACAGATTTTAACAGTAAGGAGGGGATTGACCTTGCGTCTTGGGAAGTATGGATTGAGGATAAAGATGCTAATCTCATTCATTCGTGGGATGGAGATGAAAAGAATTTTCCCGACAGGGTTGTATGGAACGGGAAAGATTATTCAAACAATGCAACGCAGACAGGACAGTATTATTATTTTATGCGCCTGGTGGGAAAAGGGGACGAAGTATTCTTTACTCCGGGTAAAAAATTGCTTGTAGATCGGGATGCTCCGCAAATGACAGTAGATACAAAAGAGGATACTTTTAATCCCCGGGACGGGGAACTTAAATTTAATATCAGCGGAGGCGATAAACATTCCAAAATAGTTTCATGGAAATTAGATATTGCGTTTAAATCAGGGAATAAACTTGCGAAAGTAATAGAAGGCAAGAGCAAGCTGCCCGGCAATATTAAATGGGACGGACAGGATGATTATTACCGAGAGATGGTTCCGGACGGTGATTATAGTTACCGGCTTTATGCTACCGATGCGGCGGGAAATGAGGGAAAAACTAACCTCGGCAACTTTACGGTAAAAGTTCCGCCCAAGGTTAAGGTAAAAAAGATAAAAGTTGAAACAACAGAGAAAGGGTTAAAGATTAATCTTGCCTCAAAGGTGTTGTTTGGTTCCGGGAAAAGCAAACTAAAAGCCGAGAGCCGGGAAGTCATGGAGAATGTCGCAAAAGTATTAGATGCTTATCCGGAAAACAAAGTTTTATTTGAAGGATATACCGACAGCGTGGGAAGCGCAGCATATAATAAGAAACTTTCACAGGAAAGAGCGCAGACCGTCGCTGACACACTCACGAATGATTACGGAATTAATTCTGACAGGTTTACGGTTATCGGTCACGGTGAGACCCAGCCGGTGGCAACTAACAAAACCAAGGAAGGCAGAGCAAAAAACAGAAGGGTTGGAATTACCGTTTTAAAAGCCAGATAATTTTTTGTATTTTGTCTATACAAGGATAGGATATTTACAATCCAGTTTGACAGTATTATTTTAAAAATGGTATTATGGGATTAAGGTCACAACAAAAAAATAATAATCAGTAAAACATGTATTAATGAAAAAATTACTGTTTAATAATTATAACCAAATAAAACGGAGGAAAAAGTGAAAAAAATAATTTTAGTTCTTTTTTTAATAATTGCTGGCTTTAATATGTCATTATACGCGGCATCTAAAGGTGAAGTAGTAATAAACGAAGTTGGCTGGGCTGGTACCAATGCAG
>JAQICQ010000047.1 GCA_027858455.1 Elusimicrobiota bacterium
TTTCCAAACCAGCTGCCGGTAAGAGCCCCGGCAACAACTGAAGCCACCCCGCCCCACATCATCATCTTTATGAATTTACGGGTACTCTCTTTAAGATTAAACGATTTTAAGAACCACAGTGTTACGGCGGTGATTATTAATCCGTATCCTGCATCGGTAAGGCACAATCCAAAAAACAATATGAAAAACGGGGCAAGGTACGCCGTCGGGTCAAGCCAACTGTACGACGGGGTACCGTAAAGATTCGTTACCACCTCAAACGGCTCGCTGAAAGAGCGATTTTGTAAAATAACCGGCGGATCCTCATCTTTTTTAGGTTTACTGAAATGCACATAACTGGTTTTAAAATTCTCCGTTACCAATTTTTGAAGCTCGCCGCGGGCAGCAGCGGGGACCCATCCGCTTATTACCGACATATATTTTGTATGTTCTGTTTTTTGCGATTCATTTATAAGATTATTTTCATTTTCATAAACATCTAAAAGAACCATATAATTAAATTTCTTTTTAATATACTTCTGTTTTATATCCGCAATGAACTTTTGGATCTTCTGCTCTATATTTTCTATCTCTTTTTCAATCCGGGCGATTACTTTTTGCGGAACATCATTATCAAGAAGGTCAAGAAGTTCCACCTCCAATTTTGAGAGAATATTTCTTACTTCTTTTTCTTTTTCAGACGGGTAAAGTAAAACTACAATATTTTTATCGGATACATCTACGGCTTCCGCATACAGATAAGAATAACTTTTAATTTTTTTAAGTGTGTTGTCATCTGCTTTGCCAAGGAATGAACCAACATTATTAAATTTTATATCGGCAGCGGAAAACTTAACATTTTTAACTGTCTCCAAAGTTTTTATCTGCCTCAAACGGTCGGAAATTCCGGATTTACATTTTTTAATATTGCTGTCTAATTCCCGGAGCTCACTGTAATCTTTAAGAATATCTATACTGTCGGCTATTTTCAATAATTTTTCTAAGGATATCTCTTTTAAGCCTTCTTTAAATTTTTTATACGCGGATTCTTTATCTGCGTAATTATTTAAAAATGATATGATATAGTTAAGGTCATCAACTGTTTCATCAAGAGGCATCTGGGAATATTCATTGTTTAACTGCCGGTGGCCTGATATCTCTATTTTGCCCCATAGCTGAAGCGCCTCAAGGAGAGTTTCATGATCTGAAACCGGGCATATGATAGAACTCTTTAAGGTTTTTTTAATAGCCACGGCTTTTAGAGAATCTCTTTAACGATATCTTGGGCTATTTTTTTAGTCTTGGGCTGGAGTTTTTTGAGACTGTTCTTTTTTTTCCCGGCGTCTTCTTTAATTTTTTCAGCTTCTTTTTCAGCCCTGCCGATATGGTCTTTGATAATATTTTTTCTGATTTTTTGAAGTTCTTTATTTATACCGCCCCACTTGTCTTCAATTTCCAAACGAACTTTTTCTATTCTTTTTTCCTGCTCTTTACGAACTTTATTTATCTTGTTTTCAGCCCGGGTTTCGCTACTTTTTATTCTTTTTATTATTTCTTTAATCATAGGAAAGTAATATATATTATATTGTCGTTAAAGTCAACCCTGAATGCCTTTGTTTTAAAATAAAAAACTACTATTATTTTGAGTTTGATTTTATTGATTTTATTTAATATACTCTTGGTTATGGAAACAAATATATTAAATATAAAAAATTTAAAGAAAACCTATAAATATTCTCATCTTTTTAAGACAACTTTAACTAAGGCTCTGAACGGAGTTACTTTACAGGTCAAAAAAAATGAAATATTTGCCCTTATCGGATTAAACGGATCCGGTAAAACAACTACCATAAAACTTCTTCTGGGATTATTAAGCCCGGACGAAGGTCTCTTTGAAATATTTGAAAGGAAAGAGATAACTAATAATATTAAAAAGAAAATTGGCTTTTTACCGGAAATACCTTACTACAATGCGGACTTCACACCAACAGAGATACTTAAGTTTTGGGGAAAACTTTCAGGAATGACAAAAAACCAACTAAACAAGAGGATTCCCGAAGTTATTTCCTACACCACACTTGAGCATGCCGCCGGGAGAAAGATTAAAGGTTTTTCAAGAGGAATGATGCAGCGGCTCGGACTGGCGCAGGCCATACTTTCAGAACCGGAGCTGCTTATACTTGACGAACCGATGGGCGGTCTTGACCCCAAAGGAATCATAGATATACGCAAGCTTATCAGACAGCTAAAAAAAGACGGCGAAACAATATTTTTTACCTCCCATATCATATCGGAAGTAGAAAAGATTGCCGACAGAGTGGGCATGCTGCACAAAGGGAAAATATTAAAAGTAACCGATGTCCATAAAAACCTTGAAGAAGATTTCCTTAAAACAATAAAAGAATACGATGAAAATGATAAATAAAATTTACAATATAACTAAATTTACCTACGTTGAAAATCTTAAAAAGAAAAATTTCATAATATTATTTCTTTTCATATTTATAGTTTTGGGCAGCGGAATCCTTTTT
>JAQICQ010000058.1 GCA_027858455.1 Elusimicrobiota bacterium
TATATCTTATTTTAAGATTCCGACCGGAAAATTTTTCCTCTGTCTTTTTAAACAGAGTTTTAAATCCCCTAAAAATTAATCGGACAATGAGATATAAAAGTTTAATTATAAAAGATGCGGCCCTGATAATATTTCTTGTTATATTTCCTAACATTAACTTATTTAACTTATATACTTTTTAACTTCCGCAACTATATCTTTGGGCAGGCAGGGTTTTGAAAGATACGAGCTGCAGCCGGCTTCAAGAGCTTTTTCGCGGTCACCCTCCATGGCGTGAGCAGTAAGCGCGATAACTGGGATATCCTTGTGGTCTTTATCTTTTCTTACGGCTCTTACGACATCTTCACCGCTTATTTTGGGAAGCGACAAATCTAAAAGAATAATATCCGGCGATTCCTTAACTTTCTCTAATCCCTCTTTGCCGTCAACGGCGGCTATAGTGTCGTACCCTTCTTTTTCAAGAACAGTCCGGGCTATTTCCATATTAAATTCGTTGTCTTCAATTATAAGTATTTTCATATTATCTTAAATATATTATTTGGAATAGATAAATCAATTAAAGGAGGTATGAAATAAAGAAAAACAAAAAATCTTTTATCAGTCTTTAATATCTACGGATATTTTACAATCCGGATGATGGTTTTCGGCAAGGTCGGGTTCTTCAGAAATTGCAACCTCTGCTTTTTTGCCTGCATTTAACTGCTGTTTAAGGAAAACTGCTACAAACCGGGGAACATAACCTACCGTTTTTCCGTTAGTGCTCAAAAGCTTTATGGCAGATTTATCATAAGTATTGTTTGTATCAATCTGAGTACTAAGATGATCTCCTTTATGGAATTTAGACAAAATTTCTTTTCTGGAGGTCCCGTCTGTATTATCATACTGCAACCCGGTAATATAAGTATTGTAGTGTTCTTTCTTACCGAGCGATTCAAATCTGATATTCTTTTTTTTCTTTACTCCACTCATTTTGATATTTAATTATACTTTTTTAAACAAATTTTATCAAGAAAAAAACATTGACAAACAATAAGTTAAAAAGTAATTTTATTATTATACCCTTATGAAAAAATCATATTACAAAAAACGTATAAGCATAATTTTAAATTATCTCTCTACCCTTCTTACAATAGCGGGACTTATTATAATTATACCTTTTGCGGTCGGTCTGATTTACGGAGAATCATCAAATATACTCCTGCTTTCAAAAGCATTTATTGCACCGGGCATTATTGCCGTCCTTGCGGGACTTGCCGGAAAAAGAATTTTCAAAGGCGGTTCCCCCATGCTTAAAGATGCCATGTTTATATGCGTAATGTCCTGGGTACTTTTTACTCTCCTGGGCGCGGTGCCTTATACCGTTATTTTAAATATGTCCTACCTTAACGCAGCCTTTGAAACTATGAGCGGTTTTACAACTACCGGCATAACCCTTCTTACCGGACTTGACAATATGCCCCGCTCGATACTTTTCTGGAGATCTTTTACACAGTGGATAGGGGGGCTGGGCATATTAAGTATGTTTATACTTATCGGCATTAAAGGAGGGGCGGCGGTTAATAAACTTTTTCTTTCCGAATCCCATAAAATTGCCGCCAAACGGCCTCATCCCGGGCTTCTGCATACAGTCAAAACTCTCTGGATAATATATGTTGCCCTTACCGCAGCGGAAATCATCATACTTTCAGTTCTGGGACTTTCATTTTTTGATGCTATGACCCATACTTTTACGACACTTTCAACCGGAGGGTTTTCAATATACGACCAGTCAATTGCTCATTATAAACTTGCAGGGTTTGCCAATTCCGATATGATTGAACTTACTTATATGTTATTTATGCTTCTGGGGGGGATTAATTTTTTTGTTCTTTACAATGTCTTTACCGGAAATGTAAAATCGCTTATAAAAAATATAGAAGTCCGCCATTTATGGTATATAGTTTTCGGCGGAACCTTTCTCGTCTTTTTAAGCTACCTTAAATTTAATTCTTCGGCTTACACTTCAGTAAACGGAGAAGTATTCACAGGAATAACAGCTATGCTCCTTCACTTAAAAGATGCCGGCTTTCAGGTAATTTCTATTCTTACCACAACCGGATTTGCCACACGCGACATAAACGGAATATATTTTACGGCTCTGGCAAAACAGCTTTTTTTGATATTTATGGTAATCGGGGCCTGCTCGGGTTCAACCGGCGGAGGAATAAAGATTATAAGAGTAGTAACTCTTTTAAAAATCATTAAGACAAAAATTTTAAAGGTAAACAGCAGCTTTAAATCGCGCGTGCCCCTTACGATAGACAAACATATCGTTGAAAATGATGAAATATACCGTATCGTTACTATAGTTACCTTCTGGATGATTCTTCTTATTTCCGGCGGTGCCGTAACAGCTTTCTTTTCAAACCATACAGCCTTTGAAAGTTTTTCCGGTATGTTTTCGGCAGTGGGAAATATCGGGCCGTGCTACATTTCCGTCAAGGAAATGATCGCGCTTCATCCGGCGGTGAAGCTCACATATATATTTGGAATGCTGGCAGGCAGGCTGGAAATAATACCGGTAATACTGATTTTCAATAAGAAGTTTTTTAAATAAAAAGGAGGAATATAAATATGTATATAATTATTGCGGGAGGCGGAACATTGGGTACCGAGCTTATTGAAAAATTAGCTCTTACGAAACATGACATAGTACTTATTGACAGCGATAAAAATGTCTGTGATTCAATATTTGCCGAATACGGCATTGAAGCCGTACACGGCGCAATAACTAGACTCGCCACTCTTAAATCGGCGGGGATATCCAAGGCCGACGTCCTTATCTCTACTATAAGAAAAGATGATGTCAACTTAGCTCTTTCTTCTCTGGCTAAAAGTTGCGGGGTGCCTGAAATCATAGTGCTTATGCACAGGAAAGGATATATAGAAGCTTACCGAAACAGCGGTGCGACAAGGATACTCGGATATGTAGATACGCTGGTATCGGAAATTTTATACCAGATTGAAAAATCACCCATAAAACGCGTTACCATGCTTGGAAAAGGCGCCGTTGAAATTTTTATTGTAACTATCCCAGAGAAAGGTAAATTAGCCGGCAGAACCGTCTCTGACATCGCTTCTTCGCCGAAACTCCCGCAGGAAAGCATAATAGCGGGCGTCTATAACGAAGAGACCGAAGAATTTAAAATTGCCCGGGGCAATACTAAAATTGAGGGTGGAGCAAGTCTTTTCGTACTTACTAAACCGGAACTGGTAAAAGAAACGGCACGCTATTTAATTAAGGGAAAATAAGTTTTATTTTCAGGAGCGGTATTTAAAAATATATATAATATTTCAGCTGATATTTTTTCACTACTTTAACTCTATCTTAATTAAAAATCTTTAATCTCTTTTAAACTTATTTTTGAAATATCTTCTATAACTATATCAGCTTCTTTTAATCTTTCCGGATGATTATAACGGTCCACCCCGACACACTTCATACCGGCATTTTTTGCAGACTGAACCCCGAGCAGTGCGTCTTCAAAAACAAGGCAATCGTCAGGATTCGAGCCCAATTCTTTTGCGGCAGTTAAAAATATTTCAGGATCCGGTTTCC
>JAQICQ010000083.1 GCA_027858455.1 Elusimicrobiota bacterium
TCCATAAACGAAAGCGGCGGGGTTTCATCATAATAGAATGTATTCAGCGACGATTGCGTCAGGTTACCGGCTTTATCGGAGACTTTAGATTTTAAACTATACTGATGAGTATCGGTCCAGCAGTTTGTGTCTATATCCATCTGCCAGTTCGGTCCATTTGGTGAGTCAACACTGTCTGCTGGATTCCAGTATGGCGTTGCTCCTTCCTCCCATACCTTTGAACTCTCATTCCAGTAAGAACTCTTATCTACATCATACACAGATACCCATACCTTATTCTCATCTATTGTCGCTTTATAATCTAACGATAAATCATCTCTTGCTGTCCCCGATATACTCGCCGGCCTGCTTGCCAGGTTACTGCCATCTGCAGGGGTGGTTACTTCCGCTGTCGGCGATGACCGGTCTATTATAAACGACCTCGTGGAGATAACCATCTCTTCGTTGGGGACATTATCACAAGCTTTTACATTGATTTCATATTTATGGTTGGTCGTCCAGCCGCTGCCGCTAAGGCCTCCATACGTCCAGCTGTCAGTGCCTGTAACCTCTATATAATTTATCGTATCGGTTGACCATACTGTCCCGGTCCAGTATTTATCATCGCCGCCGTCTATAAGATCTCTTATCTTCACCCCTACTGTCGCAAGACCGACATTGTAAAGCGACGGGTCGTCAGGCTCATCATTTGCCGTTCCCGATATTTGCGTTAAGTCCTGCAGTGTATCGTTTTCTGCCGGTATCACTACAAACGAATCCGGTTCGGATTTGTCATATATAAATGTTGTAGTTGTTATTGCCGTCTCTATATTCGGGTTAGGCACGGCCTTATCGTAACCTTTAGAAGAAAGCGCGTATTTATGGCCGGTAGTCCAGTTACTCATATTATATTCCCAGGTAGTGTCTGTAAGAGTGGACGCGTCTATCCACAGCAGAGAATCCTGCCAACTGTTATTATTCCAGAATGTTGTTCCCCGGGTTATGTCTCTTATAGTAATCTCCATATTATTTACCGTAGAGAAAAGCACACCGTAATCATCGGATGATGTACCTTCTATCTTAGAGAGAGTTTTTCTCACTCCGTTATCTGACGGGGAGGTAGTGAGAGTATCGGGTTTTTGTTTATCTATTACAAAATTATACCCGTGTTCGGGTTCGGTATTGCCGTAAACATCATAAGCTCTTACCTTAACTTCATAGCGTTTACCGGATGTCTGCCAGGAAGCATTTGTATATTCCCAGTCCTCGGCAGTACTGCCAAACGGCGCATTCACGGCATCCGCCTGTAGCCAGGTCTTACCGCCCCATCCGGGAGCCTGGAAATACTGTCCGGCGGCTATATCTCTTATTGTCAATTCTACACCGGCTATTCCGGCATAATCATCGGATGATGTCCCCTCTATCTTCGGTAAAGACGAATAGTATTTACCTTCTTCCGGCGTAGTTATTTCTGCCTGAGGGGCGGCAAAATCTATCTCAAAATCAATTATTGAAGAAGGAGCCTCTTCATTTACTCCCGCTCCCGGAACCTTATCTGTAGCCCGTGATTTCACCCGGTACTCATGGCCTGATTTCCATATCGTGGTCGGTATAGCAACTTCCCAGTTCGGGTCTGACCATGAAGTTGATGATATCCATACTTCACTTCCCGAATTCCACGAATTTATATCACTTGCGCCGTCCCACCAGTTGCCTGATGTGCCCGGGTCTATCTGAATGGCAATTTCAGTTACTTTTACTCCTGCGGGATTTATCCCGGAATTATCATCGCTTGCCGTACCCTGGACTTTATCAATTATTACATACTGATTTCCGTCTGCCGGATATGTTACGACTGATACCGGTTTTATATTATCAAAATAGAAAGTTGTAGCTGATTTAAGAGCGCCGTTTTCTTCATTTTCATCGTAAAGAGTATTATCAACTCCCCGGGTTTTAATCAGGTATTTATCTCCGCTTCTGAAATACGAAGTAGCAATATTGCAACTCCATCCGGTGCTGCTTATATCCTCCCATGTCTCGCTGCCCCAGCTGTCGGTAGTTGCGTTCCAGTATTTTACAGGAGAGGTGGATGCCCACTTAATCCATAGTTCTGTTCTATCTACTCCGGTTCCGGTATCATTTACAGAACCCGAGAAAGGACTTAAATTGTTAGTCCCGTAATAAGTATTACCCGCCGGGGCCGATACCGAACTTGTCGGAGCAATGTTATCAAATGTAAATACAGTTGTTGTCGGCGCGACTTCGTAAAGGTCAACATTATCTTTCGCCCTGACTGTTACCTGATAATCCCTGTCGGAAGTCAAAGCCGAAGTTGAGAAAGTATAATCCCAATCTGTCGTACCGGCCGTCGTTATCCAATAGGGAGATGTCACAGTCCACGAAGAACCCGTCCAGTTTTTCCCACTACTTTTATCCTCTATTGCTATATCAACATAATCTATACCTGCATTACCCGAGCGCGGCAGGCCGAGGTTAGGTTCGTCGTTTGCCGTTCCGCTCAACGGAGCAACTCCGGAATCAAATGAATAGGAAGCTGTATCTACCGGCCCTATCGATACCGAAAACGGCTCATCTGTATCATAGATAAAGTATATGTCATTATCCGGTATCTCATAATTTAACGCTGAATCTTTAGATCTGGTCTGTATCCTGAACTTATGACCGCTTCCCCGGAGATCCCAGAACGAATCATTTAAATCAGTATATGACCAATCCGGGTCACTCCATGCGCTTACAGACAACCATTCCTGAAGTCCGTCCTGCCATTTCGGTCCGGGGCCGTTCCAGTACCAGGTGCTGTTTTCAGTTATATCCGCTACCTCTATCTTTACTTCCACCACACCGCTGCCAAACGCTCCGTCACCTGCGGTTCCGCCTATATAACTCAATGTCTGATAGGATTGATTAGACGGTGTCGTTGATACCGACACAGGGTCAACTGAATCATAAGTAAATGATACTGTAGAAAAAGAAGTTTCATAATTACCTGCGTTATCTTTGGCTTTACTGTTTAGATAATAGGTCAATTCATCATACCATGTGCCTATATTTTCCGACCATGATGTCGCACCCGGAGACAGTGTCGCCGTATTCCAGTATTCATCTCCCGAAGCTCCCCACCCGGAAGCATTTTCATCCCAGTATTTATTTCCCTGAGTTCTGATTCTATATTGCACTTCCACGACATCTCCGGGAGCAAGATCGCTGCATGTCCCCTGAAGCTCCGGTTCTGTATTTACATCGGCTGTCGGATAAGTTACATTGCTTTCCGGTTCTGTCGTGTCATATATAAATGTATTTGAATCAACCCCCACGCTGAATACAGATTCCTGGTTTGCCGCGGCATCTTTGGCGCGAGATACCACCCAGTACTCTTCGCCTTCTGCCCAGCTGGACGGAAGGTTCCCGGCAGGTATCTCCCAGTTCCACGGACCCGCGCCTGTCAATGTCGTTGTTGACCAAAGTATCCCATCCCCTACAGGCCTCCAACCATCTGAAATACTCCAATGCATACCGTCT
>JAQICQ010000228.1 GCA_027858455.1 Elusimicrobiota bacterium
CTTCAGTAACTTTTTTGCCGTATGAAACGGCGCCAGCAAAATTTGAACTTGTAAATGGATTAGTCACTTTACCATTTAAAGACCGCCCCTGGATTTTGTCTGTATGCATATACTTAATTTCCAACCCTGCCGTCCCGTAATTTCCAAGGCTGCACCCGATTCCCGCATATTCGTATCCAATACCTTCAATCCACTCGTTATGCATAAAAGAGACCCTCTTATCTTTTATCGCCCCCAACCCCGCAGGATTATATGAGATAGCATTAATATCGTCATCTACTGCCGTAAACGCTCCGCCCATGCCGGAGGGACGAGCTCCTATATCTAAAAGAATAAACTCGGCACTGCTATTTCCCGGCGCGCAATACGGCAATTCCGGCAGCGATAAAAAGATTATAATAAAAACCGGTATATATAAATATTTAATTTTTGAGAAATTAAACATCATCTTATAACCGCAGCCTTGCCTGTGACTGTCCTCTTCCCTGAAGTAATAACATAAATATATATCCCGCCGGCGACATCTTCATTTGAACTGTTTTTGCCGTTCCATTCCCAGTTATATCCGGGCGCCGTACTGCCCGACCATTTTTTAACCAAACGGCCTGAGACCGTGTATATCTTGATTTTTATTTCTTCTGTAAGTCCTTCAAAGATAATATTTTCATGTCCCAGTCCGGAGTTAGGTTTAAAAGGGTTGGGATATACAACAACATCTGCAAGCACATCAACGGGGACACTGGCCATCAAACCGAATACGGAAAAATGATTTACCCGCGCCTTGATTACATTGTCGTTGGTTTTTTTATCTGAAGTTTTTGTTTTACTCTTCTTTTTTTCTTTCTCTTTTACGGACTTGTTGTCTTTATTATTATCTTCAATCTCTTGTTCATCATCACCGGTCGCCTCTGCGTCATATTTTTCAATATCCTTTTTCTCCGAATTATCTATCTTAACATTATCGCTGTTACCGACGTCTGAATCTTTATTCCCCTCTTCACCTTCATCATCTACATCGCCGGAAGGGTCATCAGCGCCGTTAGGGCCGCCTTTGCCCTCTCCGGGATTAGAAGAATCCACACCGTCTTTATTATTGCCGTGACCGTTGTTATCTTTCCCGTCGTCTTCTTCTGTTTCCTCGCCGGATTCTTCATTTGTATCGTCATTGTCAATTTCATCTTCAATGATTTTACCGGAATCTTTTTCTTCTTCCCATTTTCCGTTTTTTTCATTAAGATGATAGATATTTAAATCATCAACAGCATAATCCGTTCCGTCAATAATCCCGTCGCCGTCGTCATCGTCGTAGGGTATAGATATAGTTATATCCTTATTAAAGACATCTTCCCCGCTTTCAAACTTAAATTCCCGGTATTCTCCTACAGGTTTCAGGGAAGAATTTTCCGTTGGTTCGTGATATTTTAAATTTTCCCTTTTCAATTCTTTTATACTTAAAACACTCTCCTCTTTAACGGCTCCGGCCGGTATATCTACCGTGGTGCCGTCGGCAATAATTACCGTGGTATCCTTGTCTCTCTTTACTTTCTGCCTTTTACGGTGTTCTTTGTTCGGGTCAACTGAGGGGTTGCCTTCTTCGTGTATATCCCAGTTAACATCATCAATAAAGATATTGCCGGCAACCGGTTCAGCGTCGTAATAACCATTTTCATCGTAAGCAACGGCTCTTAAACGATATTCTCCATTTTCAATATTACTGACATTCCAGTATACTGCATAGGGCTTTTTTATATCCATATCAGCAATATCCTTCCACACAGATGAATCTTTTACAACCGCATACTGAAAGACAACTCCGGAAGCTGCGCTGCCGGCAACAGTTGCCTTTACGGTAACTGCATTGCCTCTTATCCTTTTACCGGCTTTGGGCGTCTTTATAGTAGCTTTTGACGAGCCGGACGGTTCAGGAATATCTATGACGACATATTCAAGATTTTTCTCCTCATGGCCCTCAACATCTTCCACCCTAACTGCAAATTTGTATCTGCCGGGGGCGAGCTCTTCAGAAACCCATGAATAACCGGCGCTTTCTGTAACCACTTTCACCGGTTTAATGTAGTTAATATATCCGCTGCCGTTATCAGAATATATATTGTAGTGCAGCCCGTAAAGTTTTTCATGTTTGCTTCCGGCATCTACATATATGTTGTATATGTCCCACTCCTCCGAAATTGACGGATTCCAGGATAGTTCTGCGCGGAACGCCCCAATAAGTTTCCCCTCAAGATTTACCGGCGGGTCAGACCGAAAATACCGTTGTGAAAATATCGCATATTTTCCTTCTCTGTCAGTCTCAACAGAGCAGGTATTCTCTTCAATATCAACAGTGGTAACGCTGTTTCTCGCCCATTCTCCGGACTGGTCATTATACCGTAATATTATAAGCCCTTTTTCATCAATATCTGTTCCGTCAACATAACCGTCCTGGTCTATATCGTTATAGGGTATAACTATAGAAATATTTTTTTCTATCTCTATTTTTTCTGTCTTTTTGGTAATCGAGATCTCCACGGGAGCTTCTATTGTTTTATTTCCGTCCGGTTCGTCCTCTTTAACAGGCTTTTCTTCTACCTTTACAACCAGCGGCTCTTTCTCTTTTTCCGGAACCGCATCTTTTTCTATATTCTCGGGAATGATAATCTTAATTAACCGTCCCGGAACGACTATCTCCTTTTTCTTATTATTATCTATTTTTATTATATACGACTCGGGGTTCTTTTTAACTTCTTTGTTTTTAGAAATCCCTACTACTTCTATGCGGTACAGTTCATCTTCAATAACCGGGGCGCTCGCTGCCTGAGTGCTTAAAATAATTTTATTATCTTTAACTACCGCAACCGGTTCGCTGTAGTCGGTCTCTTTTTGACCTCTGGTCCAGTATACTCTGTAATATATACCACTGCCGGTTACCGCTGTATCTGCGGGGAGCGTCGGTATCAGAATATCTAAGATATCCGGATAGTGCGCCGGGGTGTTTGTTGATATGCCTATAACCGCCTGGCCGTCAACCGTGGCGGTACTCAAATCAATAATATTTCGGTCAGTTTCTGTCGTATCGCTTATCTCTTCCGTCGTATCTGTGATTTCTTCACTGCTGTCGCCGTCAATTTCTTGATAGGCTGGCTCATTTATCTCATCATAATCTTCATTTTCATTTGAAATATTTATATCGGAAAAACCACTATCTCCCGACAGGTCTGCCCCTATATTGCTGCGCGTTCCGTCAGAGTCCAGGATTTCCGGCGACCCGGTATCTATGCACGGCGAGTTCGCGCTTAAATTGAAATTTCCGGATTCAACATCTACAAAAAGAGGGTCATACCCTAATTCTTTTAATTTAATAGAATTGTATTTATAATTAATGCCGTTCTTCCAGAAAAGATTATAGCTAAACGACTCTTGAGCTTTCTCAATAGCGCAATTTGAATACGCTATAATATTATTAATTATCCTGTTTTTAAACCTGTCCGAATCAACGGATATGCCTTTGAAGTTCATATCAACTATTGTATTATTAATAATATCGGCCGGACCTCCGATTAGCACTATACCGTTCTGTTTTCCCTGTATTAAATTATGCTTTATCTCCAGTCCGGGACAGTAACCGTTAACTATAATCCCGTTATCAGAATTGTCTTTAATGTTATTATGTAATATTTTAGAAGCCGCCTCATAAACAACAATTCCGTTGTTATTGTTTTCTATCCGGTTATTGCTTATCTCGGCCGGGCTGCGATGCAAATAGATGCCGTTGTAGTTTCTGCTTATAATATTGCCGGTGATTTCCGAATTGGAATCCGATATTATTCCGTGTTTTGCATTGGTAACCGTGAAACTGCTTATACTGCTGTTATTGTACAGCCTTACGGAATAGGTATATAAATATCCGTCTATTATGGTAGTTTGAGGATTTTCCCCTATGAGAGATACTCCGGCGGGAACAATAATTCTTTCGTGATATTCTCCGCTTTTTACTTTTACTGTGTCTCCGCTTACAGCGCTTGCCAGGGCTTTTTGAATTGATGTAAAACTATCGGTTCCGGATTTATCGACATTAATTATATCTGCCGACACGAAACCTACGGCGGTAATATATGTTATTACCGCTAATAAGAAAAATTTTGCCAGTTTGTTCCCTAAATTATCCAAAATCAAGCTCCCGAAGAATAACAATTCTTCATTCTTCTACTTCTTCGGTAGCCCGGCTGGCGTACGGCTATAGGCTGTCGGTTACGGCAACCCAGCCGGCATGCCTCAAAATGAGGTTTAGCCCCGTGGTTTTGCGTCCCTGCCTTTCAACAGGTTTGCCCTTATCGGAAGCTTGTCAATTTCCCTTTCCATTATAGTAGTAACACAATATATATATTTTTTCAAATATGGATTTTTGTCCTCAAAACAATCAGACGGAGGATATTATTTAAGTCCATCATTCTTTTCTGTCCGTTCGTCAGCATTAATAAGGAACCCGCGGCTATAATAAGACCGTTCTCTTTTAAGTCTATATGTAAAACCATATTAATGAAATATACCCATAGTTTATGAAACAATCCCAATTCTTTCTTTTCCACTCTAATTGACAAAAACATATTAACATATTATAATATGTATAAATTTGCAGTTACATTTAAGGCTTATGGAGGAGTTAAAATAATGAAAAAAATAAAAGAAAAATATAAATTTTTAGCAATCTTTATTGTGTTTGCAGCCGCCTACTATATTCCGTTTGGTTCTTTTGCCCTCCCCGGACCGGTTTCAGAGGCATTTATGATGCTTCAGGAATACGCGCGCAAACATGTTATCTTATGCCTCATTCCTGCTTTTTTTATTGCCGGGGCTATTGCGTCGTTTGTAAAAAAACAGTCGGTGATAAAATATTTTGGAAACAAAGCTAACAAATTTTTAGCCTACACAATAGCATCAATATCAGGTACTATACTGGCAGTATGTTCCTGTACGGTTTTACCCCTGTTTTCAGGCATCTATAAAAAAGGCGCCGGGCTCGGGCCGGCAACCGCCTTTCTTTATTCCGGACCGGCAATTAATGTCCTGGCAATTATACTTACCGCCAGAGTTCTCGGCACTGAACTCGGCATTGCCCGGGCGGTCGGAGCAATTATATTTTCAATAGTTATCGGGCTTTTAATGCATCTCATATTTTTAAAAGTCGAAAGAAAAAGGCACGCCGACAACGTTTATACGTTTAACGAAGAAAAAGAGGGAAGACCTCTCTGGAAATCAGCCATATATTTTGCTGTTTTAGTTGCAATTCTTGTCTTTGCAAACTGGGGGCCGGACGCTAAATTCAAAACCTGGCAACTTGTCTACAACATTAAATGGTACATTACAGGAGCTTTTCTCCTGGCACTTACCCTTATGCTTTACAGATGGTTTACAAAAAATGAACTGACCTCGTGGACAAAATCAAGCTGGACTTTTGCAAAGCAGATATTTCCTCTGCTTTTTGCCGGAGTTTTGGTTGCGGGTTTTCTTCTGGGCAGACCCGGACACCGGGCTCTCATACCGCCTGAGTGGATAGAATCTCTTGTCGGAGGTAACAGTTTCAGCGCCAATCTTTTTGCTTCGGTGGCGGCCTCCCTAATGTATTTTGCCACATTAACGGAAGTTCCCATACTCCAGGGACTTATAGGAGCAGGCATGGGGAAAGGGCCGGCGCTCGCCCTTCTTCTTGCCGGTCCGGCGCTCAGTCTGCCTAATATGATTGTAATAAGAAGTGTGATGGGGACAAAAAAAACTTTTGTATTTATTATCCTCGTTGTAGTGATGGCCACTGCCGGCGGGATGTTTTACGGCGCGCTCTTTTAAAGTTTTTTGGGGTTTTTAATTTGCGGGCCGTAATTTATTTTTAATTCACGCAAAATTTCTTTTACCTCTCTCAGTCGGGTTTTATCTACCATGAGGCGGGCAGGCTGAACAAGAGGCTTCATCCTTATAAGTTTCTTTCGTGAAAATAATAGACAATGTCCCTACTGTCGAGAACAAATTTTAGAAATACAATGTACTATATTGCTTGTAGCAAGCACATCTATATATTTAACATACTCCATCTATGGCTTTAAAAAAAGCTTTTCGCTTATCTCCGCCCAGTCTTTTACTCTTATCAGTCCGTTTGAATCCTTATGGTTTCTGTTCCAGGGACGGTCCATGAGAAAAACTTTAGTTCCCACTTTAGATACTTCCAGCGCAAACTCAAGGCGATCCTCAATAAAAAAGTCCAGCTTAATATTGTGTTCTTTTATATAGGAAAGTTTGGAATCCATATCGGTAAAAATTGTTTTTTTAGAGGGTATCTTATGCTTTTTAATCCAGGCGACAGTTGTGTTTTTAGCCAGGGCGGGGCGCGATGTAATTATATACAAATTATGCATTTTGCCGATCTTTTTTAACGCCTCAAGCGCGCCTTCGTAAAAAGGTATCTCGTCCCAAATATCATCTTCAAACATTTCCTTAACTGCTTTTGCAACCTGCTCTTTTGAAACATTCAGACAGTCCTCAAAAAAATATTCTGTAATCTCTTCCTGTTTAAACCTCTGTCCTGTTACCCGGTGAATATATTCAAGATATACTTCAACTGTATCAACTATAACTCCGTCTATGTCAATCCCTATGTTTTTCATTTGTTAATATTGTCCTTTTATAATCCGGCCCGCTCTATTTTATTAGTTTAATAAATTAGGATTTTTTTTCAATATAAACGGACAGCCCCACTGTCTTTTAGATAAAGAATTTAGATTGATTCTATAAATTTACTAACACAAACATATACTGCCTCTATACGAGTGGGCGTACTGTCCAATACTTCTCTCTATAAATTTTTGGTATCTTCAAAATGTGAGAGGCTCAGCCTCTCACAAATCACTAAATTAGAAC
>JAQICQ010000131.1 GCA_027858455.1 Elusimicrobiota bacterium
GGCAGCAAAAGCCGCCGCCGGATTAGGGCTTAAAATTATTGCTTTTACCGGCTCCGCCGGAGGGCAATTGGAAAATTATGCCGCGGTTACGATAAAATCCCCTTCGGATATTACCTCCCATATTCAGGAATGCCATCTTATAGCCTATCACGCGCTCTGTCATATTATAGAAGAAGAACTTTTCTGACTTTATATGTCTCCAATATATAATAAAGTATCGGAATTAAAAAAAGACCTTTTCGCGGATAAAAACTTCTCGGATAAAGATTTCTCGGATAAGAATTTTTCGGGTAAGAAAGTTTCGGGTAAAAAAGTTGTTTTTACAAACGGGTGTTTTGATATATTGCATTCCGGTCATATATTTATATTAAGAGAGGCTGCCCGGCAGGGGGATATTCTTATCGTAGGGCTAAATGACGACAGTTCGGTTAAACTTATAAAAGGCGAAAACCGTCCGGTTATAGATGAGAACAGCCGTGCGGAGATTTTAAACGCCCTGGAAATGGTGGACTATGTCATTCTCTTTTCCGAACCGACCCCGGAAAATATAATAGAGGCAATTAAACCCGATGTCCTGGTAAAGGGCGGCGAGTACGGGGAAGGTGAAATCGTAGGCGAAAATATTGCCGCAGAAACTGTCCGGATAAAGATGAAATTGGGTTATTCAACTACTTCAATAATTGAAAAAATGAAGCGGGAGGATAAATAAAAGAATGGAAAAGAGTCAAAGGTATTATTTTTTGATTCTCACTTGTTCCGAGGAATACCGTCAGCGCCGGTATAAACCCGAAAATAACACCGTTAACACTTTTTAGTAAGTTATGGTAAAAATAGACAATAAACTTTTAAAAAAATATGCGATAATAGACGCAAATATCAACAGAGTAGGTGAAGGATTAAGGGTAGTTGAGGACTGGGCGAGGTTTTATATAAGGGACTCGCAAGCAACGGAGGAGATTAGAAAGATCCGACATTCTTTATGGAATACCGTAAAAGAGTATTATCCGAAGATTATAAAAGGAAGGGAGACGGGAGAAGATATTTTATCCGATACCCGGGAAGGCCGGCGAAGTAAAATGTCCGATATTCCCAAGGCAAGTTTTAACAGAGTCAAAGAAGGTCTCAGGGTGCTTGAAGAGATGGGGAAAGTAATCCCCGGGGACTCGGCTATGCAGTTTAAAAAAATGAGATTTAAAATATATGAGTCAGAAAGAGAGTTTTATGAAAGAGATAATTAGAAAGATAGCCGGATTTGAAGGAGTAAGCGAGAGCGAGATAACCGGGAAAGTAAAATCCGGACGCGCGGTAATACCTTTAAATTTTCAAAGAAAAGATATTAAAAAGCCGACAGTTATCGGTGAAGGTTTTACCGTTAAGGTTAATGCCAATATCGGCGGTTCGCCCGATATCGAGGATGCCGGAAGTGAATTGGAAAAATTACAGGTTTCGGTTAAAGCCGGAGCCGATACTGTAATGGATTTGACGATAGGCAAAAAATGGGAAACAATTTTAAGGAAAGTATTAAAAAGCTCGCCTGTCCCGGTAGGTACTGTCCCTGTATATGCCGTTGTCTGCGAAGAGAATTCGGTAGCCGGCATAAATGGCGATGAATTTATAGATATAATCCGTCGCCAGGCTGAAATGGGTGTGGATTTTATGACAATTCACGCAGGTATAACTAAAAAGACCGTGGAGGTATATGACAGTTCCGACCGTCTCGGCGGAATAGTATCCCGCGGAGGAAAACTTTTATACAGGTGGATATCGGAAAATAAAAAAGAAAACCCGCTTTATGAATATTTTGATGAAATTTTAGATATTGCAAAAAAACATAATGTTACCATATCTCTCGGAGACGGTATGCGTCCCGGGGCGATAGAAGATGCTTCTGATGAAGTACAGTTTTCCGAACTTGATACGCTCGGTGAATTAACCCGCAGGTGCCGCGATGCCGGAGTAGGAGTTATGGTTGAAGGGCCGGGCCATGTGCCTTTAAATAAGATAGAAGAGAACGTTCTGCGCGAAAAGGAAGTAACCGATGGAGCCCCGTTTTATGTTCTCGGACCTCTTACTACTGATATAGGAGCGGGATACGACCATATAACCGGAGCCATAGGGGGAGCTTTTGCGGCGTATAAGGGCGCGGATTTTTTGTGTTATGTAACTCCGGCCGAACATATGCATCTGCCGGATTCAAACGATGTTATTGACGGGGTTGTTGCTTCTAAAATAGCCGCCCACAGCGCGGATATTGCGCGGGGAAATAAATCCGCCCTGGAGCGCGACAGGAAGATGTCGCTGGCCCGCAAAAATCTGGATTGGGAAAAGATGAGGGATTTAGCCATATATCCGGGCCCTCTGGAAGAGACATTTAAAAAATATAAAATCCGGGAAGACAGAGCCTGCACGATGTGCGGAGAGTATTGCGCTTTACTTGATTTATAATATATGTGACAAAAGTCACAGATATTTCTTTGAAATTATATTAATATTCAGTTAGTATTAAATAAGGAGAGATAATAAATGGCTGAAAGAAAAAACAAAAGAAAACATACTCTGGTCTTGCTGGATGTGATAGATCCGGAAGATCCTCATAAACACGGCCGCGGAGCGGTTGTGGATATAAGTTCCGGAGGCGCTGCATTTGAAAGCGCCGTTGATTTTGAAGAGGGGGATCCGGTAGAGCTGCGTTTTACCCTGCCCGGCGGAAAAGTATATGCAATGAATGCGGTAGTGAGGCGCGCGCGGGAAAGAACAGGGGCTACTGTATACGGCGTTCAATTCCAGGACCTTGGTTTTTTCGAAAAACTCCGCCTTAAAAAACTTATCTCGCATGTAACTAAAAACTAATCTCGTTATTCTTCCATTCTAAGCTGTTTTGAAATATTTATATTTTTTTGTATTATTAATCTATTATGGCAAAAAAATCAGACAATTATTTCAGTGATATACACAGACCCCAACGGAAATCAATTTTTTATCTACTCTGATTGTGACGGTTATTATTACCCGCTACAAATGGAGAAGCCGTAAAAGTTGATTAAGCCTATATTTTTAATAACCCGATGATAAACTGCTCAATAATAAATGTCGGGAGTGAACTCCTGGCCGGCCGAGGCGGCCGCAGCGGACGAATAGCCTCTGAAATGTTTACCTCCGACGGTTTCTCCGTAAAATCAATTTTAACTGTAGGAGATAACGCGGGTCAGATTAAAGAGACAGTGAAATCTTTATTGGACGCGGATACCAGGGTTATCTTAATAATAGGGGGGTTGGGCTTTACTTCGGATGATATTACCTTAACGGCAGTTTCTAAAGCTCTCGGCAGAAAACTTAAGTTTTCCAGGAAGGCGATGGAAAATACAGCTGCTTATTTTGCCGCGAAAGAGATGGAAGTCCCCTCCGCGGCCGATGCCCAGGCAAATATTTTAGAGGGAGCCGAAGTTTTAAAAAACATTTACGGCAGTTGTCCGGGGGAAATATTAGAACTGGAAAATAATAAAGTTATTATATTGCTGCCGGGGCCGCCGGAGGAAGTTAGATATTTAATAAATAAAAAAGTCAAAAGGTATTTAAAAGAAAAATATCCGAACGTAATTAATAAAACAAAGATTCTTCATATTACCGGACTTTGTGAATCCATAATAGGAAAAGAGGTAAGAGATATTCTTGATACAGAGTGCAGCCTTGAAGGCCCGGAGCTGCATTATGGTTTTGAAAGTAAGACCGGCACTGTAGATCTTACCTTATCTGTTTGCGGCCGCGATGAAATTCTCGCCGATGAGATTATGCATAAACTTGTGCGGGAAATATACGATAAAATCAGCGATAATATTTACGGAGTGAACGGAGAAACTTTTGCGCAGGTTATAGGTAAACTTCTTGCCCGAAAGAGAGCTGCTCTTGCTGTAGCCGAGTCGTGTACGGGGGGGCTTCTGTCGAGTGTAATAACCGATGCGCCGGGGAGCTCGATATATTTTAAATACGGTATTGTGGCTTATTCAAACACGGCGAAAAAAAATCAGCTTAATATTGATGCCGGACTCTTAAAAGACGGCGGCGCGGTTTCAGAAGAAGTTGCCGGCCTTATGGCGAAAAATATCATGGAAATATCCGGCAGCGGGTACGGCCTCGCCGTCACCGGGTATGTGGGGCCTTCCGGCGGAAAAAATGAAAAGGCGGGAACCGGATTTGTATCTTTGGCTTTTCCCGGAGGAGTCAGGACAGTGAAAAAAACATTTACCGGAAGCAGGAAAACAGTTAAGGAATATTTTGTCCATGCGGCGTTGGATCTTATCTGGGTAGAATTAAAAAAGGAATGAGGTTTTTTATAGCTGTTGAATTGCCCGCTCCGGTTAAAAGAGAGGTGCTGTCCTTTATCAAGAAGCTTAAAAAATATATTCCCCGGGGAAAAATAAAGTGGGCAAAAAATGAGAATATGCATATTACTGTTAAGTTTATAGGAGAAACATCCTGCAGTGTTGAAAATATTAAAAAGGAGATGTTAGGTGCTGCGGGGGAAGTAAAACCGGGCAGAATTATATTTAATAAAACGGGGGTTTTTACAAAAAAACGGCCCCGGGTTTTATGGATAGGAGCCCCGGCAAAAAACCAAACCCTGAAGAATTTAAATGAAATACTGAATTTTAAATTGGCCCGGCTTGGAGTCAGGGAGGATGATAAACAATTTATGAGCCATATTACTCTGGGAAGGATAAAGAAACAGCCGGCGGATTTAAAGTTTATCAGAAAATTCTTGACTGAGAAAATTAAATTTCCGGAGATAAAAATAGATAAGGTTAGTCTTTTTAAAAGCTTTTTAAAGCCTGCCGGAGCGGAACATAGAATAATTTACAATGCAAAACTTAAAGATTAAAAAAATATTTATTTTTCTGACAGTTCTGCCGATATTTTTATCGGCGAACGGCAAGGCTCAAAAAACCGTAGCGCTGACTTTTGACGACGGCCCCCATCCGATGGTAACAGAGGAAATCATTGATATATTAAATAAATATGAGGTTCCGGCAACTTTTTTTATGGTGGGCCTTATGGTGGAAAAGCATCCAGGGATAGCCCGGAAAGTTTATTCAGGGGGGTTTGAGATTGGGAACCATACCTACAGCGATACGCGCCTCACCTCGATGAGTCCGGCAGAGATAAGGTCGGCATTGACTTCTTTTGAGGAGATACTTAAAAGGAAATTAGGGGTCAGGAGCAGCTATTTTCGGCCACCGGGAGGAAGATACAATCAGGCGGTATTAGATATTGCGAGGGAAGAAGGATTAAATGTCGTTATGTGGACCCGTCTTGTAAAAGATACTTCTAAAAATATAACAGCCGAAAAAATCTATAATCTGGCTACCCGAAATCCTGATGAACGCGAGATTATACTTCTGCACGACGGTCCCGCTCCGACATTAAGGGCGCTTCCCGGAATAATAAAATATTATAAATCACATGGTTATAAATTTGTTCCGGTTTCTTCTTTGACTCCTCCGCTTTTTAAAAACATTGAAGTTGCTTCCAAAGTTAGTTTGTTTAAAAATGGTGCCTATCTTTCCGGCAAGGTTATGGCGGGGAAAAACTTAAATGAAGATACTACTCATTTTGCCGGAGTTATGGTGTTTTTTGTCGGTGCCGGCAGTCTTTTGTTTTTATTTAAATTTAAAAACTATAAAGGGTCGCCGCCTCATGATAAAATTTCTCTGATATTTTTGGGCGGAGATATAGAAAAGATGAAGTTGATAGCGGAAACCTTCAGCAAAAGAGAGGAAAAGACCACTTTTTTCCTGACTGCCGAAGAACTTCAGAATCTGGACGTCGGCCTAAAACAGTTTCTCTTAGAAAATAAGCACGGTATTGCTTACTAT
>JAQICQ010000142.1 GCA_027858455.1 Elusimicrobiota bacterium
CTTTTATACGACTCATTAATTTTCTCCTTATTTTATAATTAACTTTTTAATCTATTTTTTCAAAATCATCTTTTCCGACACCGCAGACCGGACAGACCCAGTCATCGGGCAAATCGTCAAATGATGTTCCCGGCTCAATTCCGGATTCCTCATCGCCTTTAGCGGGGTCATAAATATATCCGCAAACTGTGCATTCATATTTTTCCATATTGTTTTGTCCTTCTTTTACTTTTCCTTCTTTTCCGGGACCGCTGTAAGTCGGCGCTGACTCGGGCTCTTTCCCATTTTTAACCTGATGGTAAAATTCATAGGTCATAGCCTTGCCTTCTTTTAATACTTCGGCATCTATAACCTCTCCGACAAACATTGTATGGCTTTTCATTGCCATACTCCCTTTTACTTTACATTCAATATAAGCCAAAGTATTTGACAAAAGATAAGGAGCTCCTGTCTTGCCTTTCTTATACTTTATATCTTTGAATTTATTAGTTTTTTTGCCGGATTTAAAACCGAAATTACCGATAAGTTTCATGGGAGTTTCGGTATCTAAGACAGAAACAACAAAGACACCGCTTTCTGATATATATTTATGGGTGAGATTATTTTTATTGACACATACCGCAAGCTGCCGGGGTTCTGATGTGACCTGCATCACGGTATTTGCTATCTGGCCGTTAATCCTATCCTTATATTTAGAACTAACCATATACAAACCATAACTTATTTTCTGTAATGCTTTTGTATCCATTATTTTTAGTATACTTTATTAGGCGGCTTTTATCAAACATATTGCCGCAGGATTAACGTGCGTAAACTCAGGAAGATGGTACCCCCGGGGCGATTCGAACGCCCGCACCCGGCTTAGGAGGCCAGTGCTCTATCCAGCTGAGCTACGGGGGCACATGTTTTTATATTGTCAATAAAATAACCTTTTTTTAAAATTACCGATCATGCTTACTTTTGTGTTTGTCCATATTTTGACTACTTTATTGCATAAACTCATCAAGCTTCTCTACCGCTTTTCTCTTATGTTTTGGGGAAAGATGTGCGTATCTCAATGTCATCTCTATTGATTTATGCCCCAATATCTCTTTCACAGTTGACAAATCTACTCCCGCCATAACCATCTGTGAGGCCGCGGTATGCCGAAGGTCATGGAATCTGAAATCTTTTATTCACGCTTCTTTCCTAGCTTTTGCGAAAGCCCTTCTGATATCTTTATATTGTTTCCCATAAGAATTTGTAAATACATACTCGCTACCGGCGGGGTTCCTTTTATCTTTTATCTTTTTAAGACAGTTTTTCAAGTTCTTATTCATCGGGATATCCCGGCCTTCATTATTTTTACTGTCCCTAATATAAATAATATCCCGCTTAAAATCCAGGTCACCCCATTTTAATTTTAAAATATTTCCTTTCCTTACCCCTGTATTGACAGCTGTTCTTATTACCGGTTTTAAATGGGGCGGCGCACATGCTATAAGATTCTTTATTTCTTCTTTCTCTAAATACCTTAATCTATTATTATTAACTTTAAACAGATCAACCTTATCCATGGGATTTTTTTGTGCTTTACCCCATTCTATAGCTTTATTATACATAGCTCGGAAAAGTTTAAGTTCATGATTAACGGTTGATAGTTTAACCTCTTTCTTGCGTTTTATCTTGAACTTCTCCAACATCAACGGAGTAATTTGATGTAAATATTTATTTCCTAAATATTTCTTTAATGTCTGGCTTCGATATACATCCGTTAGATAAGACTTTTTATTGTTTTTAGAATATACTTCAAGATACTCATCCGCAAAATCAAAGAATTTGATTTTTTTTATTTTATTAACATCAAGATTTTTATTTTCCGCCGCTTCTACTTTTCGCTTCATCAGCACATTTTCTGCCAACCGTTTATTGGGCCCGATCTTCTCTCGGCGCCTCTTGCCGTTCACATCATAATAATCTATGTACCAGGGATCGCCTTTGACGGGTTGTTTACGCCGGACATATTTTATTCTTTTTTTACCGTTTCTTGTATAGGTTGTTTTTTTACGCTGATAAATTGCCATTTCTATTCCCTAATTTTATTTATTCTTTAAACTAAGTCAAATCAAAATCTTTTTCTTTAATTAGGTGTTCCCTCAACCATCTGTCAAGTTCCCTCAAAGCTATAATAAATTCCATAGCAAACGCCGGAGAAAATTCCAGAGTTTAAAAATGACATAAAAGATAGTAAAATCCTTTTTTGATGATGTAAGAATCAAGGAGGGAGCAAATGTTAGGAGCAGCAATGTACACAACAATAAAAACGCTATGGAAAAGGCACAAAAACAAAAGTAAAATAGCCCGGTTGACCGGGCACGACTGGAAAACAGTAGCTAAAGTAATTGATAAGATAGAACATGGAGAAGAATGTCCGGCGAAAAAACCCCATCCCCGGCTGTTAGATCCCTACAGGGAACAAATTATGCAATGGATGGAAGCAGATTTAACAGCAGTGAGAATGCATGAAAAATTAAAAGAGATGGGAGTAACAGCCGGCTATTCAACCGTAAAAGATTACAGGGCAGCTATCAGAGGAAGAAAAAATATATTTGTAAGAATGCATACCCCTCCCGGAGAAGAAGCGCAGGTTGATTTCGTATATGTAGGTTTAACACCGGATAACAACGGAAAAAGACGTAAGACATGGGTATTTAATATGCGTCTTAGTTATTCAAGATTAGATTATTATGAGAAAGTATATGATCAGTGTGTCGAAACCTTTATCAGGTGCCACATAAACGCATTTAATTACTTCGGCGGTGTTCCGGAATATGTAAAAATAGACAATTTAAAGGCAGCAATATTAAAAGCAAACTTTTACGAGCCTGTTTATCAAAGACAATATAAAGATTTTGCCGATTATTACGATTTCAACCCGTTGCCTTGCCGTGTACGGGACCCCAATGGTAAAGGTAAAGTGGAATCTGGCATAAAATATGTAAAGATTAACTTTTTTGCCGGACGTAAATTCAAAGACGAAGATGATTTAGACAGGCAGCTAAGAAACTGGCTTGATAATACCTGCAATCAAAGAGTGCACGGAACTACAAGGAAAATCCCGCGGGAATTATTTGAATCTACAGAAAAGGACGAATTAAGAACATTACCCCGGGAAGAATACAGTATGTCTCAAATGGGCACCCGGAAAGTCTATCACGACTGCCATATTTATGTGGGATACAATTACTATTCTGTACCGTTTAAATATGTTGGTAAAGAAGTTGAGATAGAACAAGGAAAAGAATTACTAAAAATATATTATCAGGGCAAACAGATAGCTCTGCATACTCTCTTAAAAGGGCAAGGCAGATTTTCTACGGTTGACAGCCATTATCCTAAATACAAAAGGTATTCAGAAACGGAGTATCAGGAAAAATACCAGGTAAAGATGGCTGAGTTAGGCGAATATGCCCAACAGTTGTTCTTTCTGATAATTGAGAAAAAACCGCGAGATTGGTCAAGAAATGTACAGGGAATATTATCATTGACAAAAACATACCCCGAAAAAATTGTTAATCTCGCCTGTAAAAGAGCGTTAGCCTATGACGTTCATAATTATTCGGTAGTTAAGAATATTTGCTGTAACAGCAGTTACAATATGCCGGGAGTCAATCCCAAATGTTCTGTAAAAGTCACTGAGTCACTAACTCCTCCGTCAATTTTAACTCTTCAATTTTTTCCATAAATTCATCAGTTTCATCGGTGTCATTTTCTTCCATCCTCATGTATCTTCTGCCTGTCTGCCAGTCTTCATCAATTTCCATTAACAGGCAGCAAGCATACCGAATGCATGATTCCCGGTTGGGAAATATACCTACAACTTTCGCCCGCCTTTTCAATTTACTGTTTAATGTACCTTCAATAAAATTTGTCGTCCTGATCTTCCTTCTATGATGATCCGGAAAATCATAAAATGCCAGGGTCTCTTCAATATGCTCATCCAAAAGTCTCGAAACTCTTGGATATTTATCCCGGAATCTGTCAGCTACCATTGAGGCTATCTTTCACCTGTATCGGTACGATGAATGCCATCTCCTTAGTGGGAGAACTGTAAATCTGCTTTACGTATTTACTGACCAGTTTTTTGTCTTTACTCGGAACCTTTGAGAGTATATTTCTCTGAAAATGCACCATGCATCTTTGATGAGGCGCTCCTGAATATTCTTCCTCCATTACATTTACTAATCCTCTATGAGCATCCGATATCGTAAGATTAACTGATCTGATCCCACGCTCCTTTAATCGCCTGTGATGCTCTCTCCAGGTATCCTCGCTTTCCGTTACGGCCATATCTACCCCGAGAATTTCTCTGTGTCCGCCGGGGGTTACTCCCAGTGAAATCAGCAATGGCCGCTTGACCACTTTTTTGTTCTCTCTAACATAAAAGTAGCATGCATCCGATATCATGTATTCGTAATGGCTTTTTAGTTGTCTCCGGCGCCATTCCCGCACCATAGGGTCCAGCTCTTTTATTAGACGGCTGACAGTAGATTTAGAAAAGCTCATCTCTCCGGATAGCTTCTTTGTAATCTTTTGTATCTTGTTTGTAGATACACCGTCGATCACCATCTGCTGTATTGCTGCCAAAAGAGCTTTTTCGCTTCTCTGGTAATTGTCAAAGAGCATTGTCTTAAACGAATATTCCCTGATCTGCGGCTTCTTCAGATTAAGTGTGCCTACCCGGGTATTCAATTGTCTGTCTTTGTAGCCATTCCGGGTCCCGAAACGTTTTTCGTCATCTCTCTCGTGTTTTTCCACACCAATCTGATTGTCTCTTTCCATCTCCAGGAATTCCTGTAATACTTCTCCAAGTATTTCCTTTACAAAATCTCCGTCTTTTGCAACTGCCTATTGCAAAAGTTCTCTTAATTCAGTATCATTTAGTTGGGTCATTATTGCCTCCTTTTGTTTTTCCAACAATTACATTTACATTATGGAGGTTTTTAATGCCCCATTCAAGTTTTCGTCAATCTACTTTTACAGACATTATAAGAAAGTCTCCATATTGTCTGGACGCCGCGATATCGAGGTAAAAAAAGTTAATGTACAAGAAGACCATATCTATGTAGTAGCGGTTATACCGCCGGGAGTTCCAGTTGCCCGGGTAGTGCAATATATGAAATCTCGAACCGGGAAGAAATTAAAGATGAAGTTTAATTTTATGGAAAAAACGATATGGGGAAGAAGCCCCCGACTCTTGTCGGGGGGAACTTCACTATTACGCTAAAATTTTACAATTATTATTGTAACTCCGCCTAAGGTCCCCGCCAACAAATCTTCCCAATCAAAATAAGTATCTCTCATATCATATAATTCCTTGGCGGTACTTATAAGTACAACTGACGAAAAAGAATAAATCCATGCATTTTCCTTGTTTCTTAAAAACTTTCTAAATACAGGATACGAACCGTGGGATATTGACACACCTGCCGCAAAATGAATATATTTATCTTTTTCTATTGAATTAATCTTTTCATAAACATTGTCTGCTCTTAAGAGAGGCGTTATAAATACTATATTACTGACAGACACTAATAC
>JAQICQ010000235.1 GCA_027858455.1 Elusimicrobiota bacterium
GTTAAAAGGGATTATATCAAATACAGCAGAGGGCGGCGTGGCGATATAATAAACAAATTTAAGGGTGTGAAGCTGCGAATCCTTCATCCCGATAAATTAACAGGAAATCCGAATAACGACTCGCTTGTTATTAAATTGACATACAAAGATATAGCTTTTTTATTTCCTGCCGATATCGGCGGGGATGTGTGTGATAAATTAGCGGTTGATTACGGAGAGGAACTAACAAGCAATGTTTTAATTGTTCCTCATCACGGGAAAAGCGGAACTGAAATTTTTTTTAACGCGGTTTCGCCGGAAATTGCGGTGATTTCTACAGGGCAGAGTATATGGCGGGATGACTTTCGTGAAAAGAAAGCGCAGGATACGCTGAAGACAATGGGCGTTGCGGTTTTATCAACCGATAAACAGGGAACAATAGTGATTCAATCTGACGGGAAGAAAGTATGGAAATAAAAATCAACATATCAAAATACACGATAATATGGGCGCTGTTTATCATAATTTCAGCTTCATTTATGAGGCAGGTTTTAAACTTTCTTATAAAAAATTCAGGATGGACAGCCATAACAATAATGCTCGGTGCCCTTTTTGCCGCAGGCGGAATTGCGGTTTTTCTGCGCCTTTATAAATCCCGACCGACGTGGTGGAGAATACTTCTATTCATAGCGGTTCTTGCAGCGGGATTCTTTTATGCGCGGCAGATGGGAATTATAGAAGAGAGATTACATCTTATAAAATACGGATTGTTAGGATGGCTTATATCAGGAAATATAGTCAGGCCTGTGAATCCTGTTTTAAGAATTTTAATTGCTGTTCTTTTTTGTGTTGCAATCGGCGGAGTTGATGAAGTATTCCAGATTTTTCTTCCATGGAGAGTGGGAGATATCCGCGATGTGTTATTTGCCGGCATAGGCGGGCTATGGGGGACATTTCTTTTTTTGATAGCAAATGTAGAAAATAAAACTGCCTGCATGACGACGGAGCGGCAGGAAAAACAGCCGGTATTATGACTTACAAAGAAACATTAGTTTATTTACATGATTCAGAGAGGTTTGGCATTAAGCCGGGCCTGGAGAGAATAAAAAAACTGCTTGATATTATGGGGAATCCCCAGAGCGGACTGCGGGTTATCCGTATCGCGGGGACAAACGGCAAGGGCTCTACCGCGGCATTTATCAGTTCGATTCTGAAAGAGTCCGGATACAAGACAGGTTTGTATATTTCTCCGCATTTAACTGATTTCAGGGAGAGAATAACTATAAACGGCAGTCAAATACCGCAAGAGGACGTGGCCCTGTTTTTAACTGAAATTAAAAATCATATCGCAAAAATGTCCGACGACTCTGCTTTTGGACATCTCACTTACTTTGAAATCGTAACTGCGCTCGCCTTTAGTTATTTTGCTCGCAAGAATGTAGATTTTGCCGTGTTAGAGGTAGGATTGGGAGGAAGATTGGATGCCACAAATGTAGTTGAGCCCCTGGTTGCGGTGATAACCAACAGCGACTATGACCATATGGATATCATAGGCGCCGATATTAGTTCTATCGCAGCAGAAGATGCCGGAATTATCAAAAAGAAAGGCTTGGTAATTACTGCTGCCCAGGGGGAGGCGGTTAAAGTAATTGAGGAAGTTTGTCGGCAAAATAATGCGCAGTTATTTCAGGTAGTTAGAGATATAAAACATGAGTTTTTAAAATCAGATTGGAAAAATCAGTCCTTTGACATTTATCCCGCCGGAAATGACGGAGCAAAGAGCATTTTTTCTGAGTTTGAGAATTTGAAAATACCCCTTTTAGGAAGGCATCAATTGATTAATGCCTGCTGTGCTATTGGCGCGATCCAACTTCTTAAGTTTCATAATATCCTGATTAGCGATGAGAATATAAGGAGAGGGCTTGCGAAGACTCGTTGGCCGGGAAGATTAGAGATCGTCCGGCGCTCTCCATTGGTAATTTTAGACGGCGCCCATAACCACCCCGCGGCAAAACAGCTTAAAGAGGCTCTTTTAGAATATTTCTTGTATAGGAAGGAAAAGCGCCTCATATTAGTTAT